>NZ_VMKU01000084.1:0-14631 GCF_013276315.1 Streptococcus sp. 2741
CAAATCGAAGTCCTCTCTTTTCTAATTCCTTGTCCAATTCATTAAGCATGACATTGGATAAGAGAGGAGATACATTTCCTCCCTGTGGTGTACCAACTAGCGTTTTATGACGCTGACCATTAATGATAACACCTGAATGAAGATACTTACGAATCAAGGATTCCGTATCTCCGTCTTCGATAATATTATGTACTAAGGACATCAATCTATCTTGAGGAACCGTATCGAAAAATTTCTCTAGGTCTATATCCACTATCCACTCATAGCCGTCATTTAAGTACTCTAAGAACTTCCTGATGGCTTTTTCACATGACCTATTTGGTCTGAAGCCATAACTCGTATCTGAGAAATGAGATTCACAAATGGGGCTCATGACTTGGACAATGGCCTGTTGAATCATTCTATCCATAACTGCTGGAATTCCTAGTTGACGGATACCTCCGTTTGGTTTAGGAATCTCAACTCTAAGAACTGGTTGAGGCTTATATTTTCTCTGTTTTATCAGCTCCTTAGTCAGGCGCCAGTTTTGTCTGAGATAATTATCCATCTCTTCGATAGTCATTCCATCAATCCCAGCTGAGCCTTTATTGGATTTTACTTGATTGTAGGCTTCCAGCATATTTTCGCGTGATACTATCTTATCTAGCAATTTTGACATGTGCCTATTCCTTTCTTGTTTTGGTGCCTGAGGGACATCTTATATTGGTGAGCCTTCAGCTAGTCAATACGTGACAGACTCCAGTTCTATCAGACCGCTTGTTTTACAGACACAAGTGAAGTAGGATTACTTCGATCTGTCGTTTTCTCTTTCTAGCGACAGACCTCAAACAGTCTCTCCCCAGACTGTTTGAGTATTCACCCCTTCGCTCCACTTCCATTACAGAAGTTTCCTCACTACTATGGGTTCGGCTGACTTCTCATGATTCCTTGTTCTACGCTTTCAGCGCTCATGAGACCTCACGGGATAAGTCCTACATCTTTCCTCGTTTATACAAGATATGAGGACGTTAAAAGGTTAGAGTGAAAATAGGAAATCTGACGCAGAGTCTTTAGACTCTAGAAAGATTTATCTTTTTCACACAAACCTTAGTCCGAATTCAATTACTCTCGTGATTTACGCATATGGGTTACGACTACCTTTTTGGACTTTAGAGTTTCTGGCCCCCTTATCCGCTATATACGCCTTACTATCACGTTCCTGTTCGTAGAGCCACGATTTCGCTATCCCTTCCTCTGACGATTCTTATTTCCAGTGTCAGACTTAAAACGGTCTATCCCCAGACCGTTTTAATCCGCTACCTCACGATAGTCAGGCTTGGGAATCGCTATTGGGTTCACCGGTAGCAGGTGCCCACCGAGGACTTACACCTCAGATGCACGACATGCCCGTCGTACCTCAAAAGGAGGCTGTCTCAATGACCAACCTCCTTTTCGTTTCAGATTTAAGAAATTAACTTCCTCGTCTCCAGAAAATCGCTAAAACAATCATGGAACCTAGTACTGCCGGAATAATGGCAGTTCCTGATAAAACTGGCCCCCAAGTTCCAAAGAGCAAGTGACCTAGAAAGGCTCCGATCCAACCGAGAAACATTTTTCCAAAACATCCCATTCGCTCTCCACGATTGGTCAGAGTACCTGCTAAAAATCCCACTAGGAGACCAACGAACATACTTCCTAACATATTATCTCCTTAATTTGCCCAATTCCCATTACGGAAAAGAGGTACTCGCGTTCCATCCTCACGAATACCATCGATATCCATTTGGTTAGAACCAATCATAAAGTCTACGTGAACATCTGAACGGTTAAGCCCTGCAGCTTCAAGCTCCTCTTCGCTCATCTCCGCTCCATCAACAACGCTAGTCGCATAGGCTGCACCGATAGCCAAGTGGTTTGACGCATTTTCATCGAAAAGGGTGTTAAAGAAGGTAATGCCTGACTGAGAAATTGGACTTGGATCTGGTACCAAGGCACATTCACCCAAGGCACGCGCACCCGCATTTTCAAAGACAAGGTCTTTCATAACCTGATCACCCTTCTCAGCAGTGATATCTACGATTTGTCCATCCTTAAAGGTCACCTTAATGCCTTCAATGATATTTCCGTTGTAGCTAAGCGGTTTTGTAGAAGTGACATAACCATCTGCACGACGGAAGTCAGGCGCTGTGAAGACCTCTTCTGTCGGCATATTTGGCAAGAATTCTTCGCCCTGTGCATTAACAGCACCAGCTGATTCCCAAACGTGGTTCTTCGGCAAGCCAAGGGTCAAATCTGTCCCTGGCGCTGTGTAGTGAAGGGCTGAAAATTGCTCTTTATTGAGCATATCGGCCTTGCTCTTTAAGACAGCTGCATGTTCCTCCCAAGCCTTAACGGGATCTGCTTCGTAAACACGGCAAGTTTTGAAGATTTGGTCCCAAAGGAGATCGACCGCTTCTTCGTCGCTCGCAGCATTTGGAAAGACTTTCTTGGCCCACTCAAGTCCAGCAGCGGCTGCTACAGTCCAGCTAACCTTGTTAGATTGAGTTGCGATTCGCATTGGCTTCATGGCAAGTCCCATAGCTTTAGCAGAAGCTGAAAGCTTGTCAGCGTCCACTCCGTTCAAGGCACCTGGATCAGATGAACGAACTCCAAGACGGCTAGCCTTGTTCTCCAAGAGATAGTTCATCTCAGCAATCTTGTATTCTGGCACATTGTCCAAACGCTCCATCGGGGCATGGAGGAATTTCTCACGGTTAATCACATCATCTGTCCACTGAACGATGACCTCATGCGCACCCAAGGCATAAGCTTCTTTCACGATTAGATGTGCCAATTCACGTTGCTCCACATCAATAGAGAGAGCCAAAGTGTGACCAGGTTGCACGTTAATTCCGTTCGCAACCAACAATTTCGCATATTTTTCTAGATTTTCTTTAAAATTTGGTAAAACCATGTAATTTTCTCTTTTCTATTTTTATTTTTCTTTCACAGCAGAGAATAATCCTGCTAAAGCAATGACACCTGACAAAAGTGCTGTTGATAGAAGAATTGTCTGATCAGCAAGGTCTAATTGATACTCAAAGACTTTTTCAGCTGGTTTGTCTTCCGCAAAAATTCTTAGTTTCATGAAATGTCCTTTCTTATTCTTCATGCTCTCCTAGGTAGAGGCGTCGTGCCTCTGGACTATTTGTGAGGATATCTATATAGGTTTCATAGTCATCAGGCAGAGGCTTTCCTAAAGAGATATCTTGTTCTGGATTTATATTTTTCCCATAAAGAAAGCAAAGATAGAGACGTTCGTTGAGTGTTGGAAATACTTCAATAGACATAAGTTCAGCCTGACCTACCCGATCCCAATCCTGTTCTTTGATATCTGATATGATATAGGTTTGGAAGAGTCCCATAAGTGGATTATCTTCTGGTAGTCCACTGTCTTTATCCGCCAGGACCAAAGAACAACGTCTACCAAAACCAGCAAGTTGGCGCTCCCTTCCCTTTACCGAAACAGTAATAGGATGCCCTCCAATATGGCTATAAATCCATTCTTTAGGCAGTTCATAATTTAACAGGGGGGTAACTTCTTTGACAATCGCTACAGGACTATAGCGTAGAAACTGGCGAGTAACAGCCTTACAAAAGAGGATATCTTCATCTTTCAAGGTCACTCCCTTCCAGTTATTTTCCTCATTAAAATGGTTGAAAAATACCAGATAGGGATCACGCACCATTTGTGCTAATACATAAACGCCATTTCGCAAACGTATGGAAATAACTTTCCCTGGTTTCCAGGGTGTTGCTCTTTTTTTCTTTTCCATCATGATACAACCTCAAACCTACACAAGACATTTCAAACTATTAAAACAAATCATCAAACAAGCTGAGCTGGTTATCCTCTGGCATATTTCCAAGAATCCCCATCTCATCCATCTTTTCAACCAAGGTTGATGAGAGTCCACCACGCTTGCGTAGTTCTGTTTTAGAGAGGAATTCTCCCTCTTCACGCGCTCGCACCAACTGCTTAGCAACGTTCTCTCCCAGACCATCCATTGCTACAAATGGCGGGATGAGGGTGTCTCCATCGATGAGGAATTCAGTCGCATCACTGCGGTAGAGATCGAGTTTGCCAAACTTAAAGCCACGCTCCCACATCTCATTGACAATCTCAAGAGTTGTATAAAGATCAATTTCTACATTAGAGGCTTCATTGTTCTTCCGTTTTTCAGAGATTTCTTCCATTCTGCGCTTGATAGCCTCCAAGCCCGCCCCCATGGTCTTGATATCAAAAGCCTTAGCACGGATTGAGAAATAAGCACAGTAGTAATAAATGGGATGATGAACCTTGAAGTAAGCTACGCGCAAGGCCATCATAACGTAGGCTGCCGCATGGGCTTTAGGGAACATGTACTTAATTTTCCCACAGGATTCGATATACCACTCTGGTACCTTATTAGCCTTCATGGCTTCGATGTAGCCATTGCGTTCCTCTTCGGAAATCTTGAGCCACAATCCCTTACGTACCCGTTCCATGATGGTAAAGGCCATCTTAGGTTCGAGACCAGCATGCATGAGGTAAACCATGATGTCGTCCCGACAACCAATAACAGTCGATAGGTCTGCTATTCCTTGCTTAATCAAATCTTGGGCATTTCCCAACCAGACATCTGTACCATGGGATAGACCTGAGAGCTGAAGCAACTCCGCAAAAGTCGTCGGATGGGTTTCATCTACCATGCCTCGGACAAAGTTGGTTCCAAACTCTGGAATCCCCAGCATACCCGTAGGCGTTCCGATTTGCTCAGGTGTTACTCCTAGCACATCAGTCCCAGAAAAGAGTGCCATCACGCCTTCGTCATCCATAGGAATTTCATTAGGGTCAATCCCAGACAAATCCTGAAGTTTCCGAATCATGGTCGGATCATCATGTCCTAGAACATCTAGCTTGAGGACGTTCTCATCGATATCATGGAAGTTAAAGTGAGTGGTCTGCCATTCAGCCGTCACATCATCCGCTGGATACTGAACAGGAGTAAAATCGTAGACATCCATGTAATTAGGAATAACAACGATTCCCCCTGGGTGTTGGCCTGTTGTCCGCTTGACACCCGCCGCTCCTTGAGCGAGGCGTTCTATCTCTGCATCACGATAAAACTTCCCATAGTCCCGCTCGTAACCCTTGACAAAACCATAAGCGGTCTTGGCAGCCACCGTACCAACCGTTCCTGCACGGAAGGCATATTCCTTACCAAAGATATCACGCACATCCAAGTGGGCGCTAGGTTGGTCTTCTCCCGAGAAGTTCAAGTCAATATCAGGAACCTTATCTCCATCAAAACCAAGGAAGGTCTCAAACGGGATATCCTGCCCGTTTTTGCTGAGTTTGTGACCACATTTAGGACAGTCCTTATTGGGCATATCAAAACCTGAACCATAAGAACCGTCTGTGATAAACTCACTATACTGACACTGACCACAGACATAGTGTGGAGAGAGAGGATTAACCTCTGTAATCCCAATCATGGTCGCAACGAAACTGGACCCAATAGACCCACGAGAACCAACCAAGTAACCCCGTTCATTGGAACGTTGTACCAGCATCTGCGATGCCAGATAAATCACGGCAAATCCATTTCCCAGAATGGAAGTTAATTCTTTTTCAATCCGCAAATCAACGATATCTGGCAGCGGATTTCCATAAATCTCAAAAGCTTTCTTATAGGTCAGCTCAGCAACTGTTTCTTCAGCCTTATCGATAAAAGGTGTGTACAAATCACCCTTAACGACTTCAACAGGTTCAAAGCTATCCGCCAAGGCATTGGTGTTTTCAATAACCAATTTACGTGCCAGTTCCTCGCCCAAGAAGGCAAATTCATCCAGCATCTCGTTGGTCGTTCTAAAATGAGCCTTTGGAAGTGGTGCCGGTTGGGCATGTTCACCATGACCAATAGTTCGGTTAATCATCGCCCCCTGTCCCAAACTACGGACGATAATTTCACGATAAATTTCTTCTTCCGGTTCGATATAGTGGACATTTCCCGTAGCCAAAACGGGCTTACCAAGACGGTCGCCCACCTCTATCAAACTCTTAATAATGGTCTGGAGTTCCTCCATATCCTTGACTTGCTCCTTGGCGATCAATGGCGCATAGATAGCTGGTGGCATGATCTCAATAAAGTCATAATACTTGGCCACCTCAACCGCCGCATCCACACCTTGAGAAACGACTGCATCAAAAACTTCACCTTCAGAGCAAGCTGATCCTAAAATCAAACCTTCCCGATGAGCATCTAGAACTGTTCTCGGAATCCGTGGCACTCCTTCAAAGTACTTGGTATTGGACAAAGAAACCAGCTTAAAGATATTTTTTAGACCTACCTGATTTTTGACATAAATGGTCGCATGTTTGATTCGAGCTTTTTTATAAGAATCTGGACTGATTAGATCAATGTTGAGTCTAGCTAGATTGGTCACACCATGTTTTTCTGCTACCTCTTTGATAAAGATGAAAAGCAGACGACCAGTAGCTTCCGCATCGTAGTTGGCCATGTGGTGATGTTCTAAGGCCACACCAAAACGCTTGGTCAAAGGTCCCAAACCATGACGCTTATACTCAGGATAGAGGTTTCTAGCAAACTCGAGCGTATCAATAACTGGCTGGCTAATTTTAGGAAGACCATGACGCTCATAATTGGCATTCATAAAGCCAACGTCAAAGGTCGCATTGTGGGCAACTAAGACTGTATCCTTACAAAATTCTTGAAATTCTTGCAGAACTTGTTCCAGTGGTTTGGCATTTTTGACATGATCATCTGTAATTCCAGTCAACTCAGTAGTAAAAGCTGACAAGGGATGCCCAGGATTGATAAATTCATCAAATTCAGCAATAACATTCCCCTTGTACATCTTAGAAGCCGCAACCTGAATCAAGTCATTATAGATAGCTGAAAGCCCCGTCGTTTCCACGTCAAAGACCACATAGGTTGCTTCGGACAAGTCCATCTCCACTTCATTGTAGACGATAGGGACACGATCCTCCACGATATTGGCTTCCATTCCATAGATTAGCTGAATTCCCACTTTCTTAGCCGCCTTATAGCCATGTGGGAAAGACTGGACATTCCCATGGTCCGTTATGGCAACCGCCTTGTGTCCCCACTTAGCAGCTGTCGCAACGATCTCTTCTACCTCGGGTAGAGCATCCATAGTCGACATGTTAGTATGAGCGTGAAACTCAACCCGACGCTCACCTTCTGGCATCAAATCCTTCCGCTCATAGTGAACAACTTCCTGCACATCCTGCACGTTCATGGTCAAATCTCGTGTGAAGTTATTCATCTCCACATTCCCACGAACTCGGAGCCAAGAATTTTTCTTAATTAGATCAAATTTCTGAGCCTCTTCCTCGTTCTTAACCCACTTTTGCATAGAAAAACTGGAAGTGTAGTCTGTCATTTTAAAGTTGATCAAAACACGCCCTGTTCTGGTCACTTTTTGCTCCACATCAAAAACAACCCCTTCAAAAACCAGACGATTTTCCTCCGTCGTCACTTCGATCATAGGAGTAATCTCCGCCTTGTCCAGCTTGGGTTTAGCTGCAGCTTTTTTGGCTTGAAAATCAAAGGCTGGTTTCTCTTCTGCTGGAGGAGGTACCATCTGTTCCAGTTGCTCCATAGCACGGAGCGCTTCCTCATTGGCAGCTTGAACAATCTGCTCATTTTCAGCGTGAAAGGCCTCTTCCTGCTCTTGGGTCAGCATATCATTTTTCTCTACTTGACAATTAAAAGTTGGAAAACCAAATTTTTCAAGTTGTTTAACTAAATTAGGAAGGTGATTTTTCTTAAAGTGTTCCTTATCAATCGCCTCTGAGCCCTCAATAAAGAGTTGATTGCCCTCAGCACGAACTTGCAGATTTTGATAAAGAGATTTAAAACCTTGACTCGAACACGGACCTTCAGAAAAAGCCTCTCTATAATAGGCCTGCAAGAGTTGATTTGAAAATTCTTGAGACAGAGCCTTGATTTCAAAAACAGCTTTATTGCCTGTCTTAGAAAATTCCTCGCTCAAACCTTTCTTTAATTCTAAAAAGATTTCAATCGGTAAAATATTAGAAAATATGAAATGAAACTCCCATACCTTACTAATTTTATGAACCACAACTCGCTCAATATCAGCCTGTGATAAAGCAGGATCCTGTCTCATTTCAGCAGGCATCCCCAATTGATTCATCAAAATTTCAAAACTATTTGACATTCATTTTCCTCACATTATTCTCCTACTATTTTACCATATTTAGAGGTATTTTCTAAAGACAAAAGGAAGCCACTAAGTGACTTCCTTCTAGAGTGAGGACTGATTAGTCTTCACCTTTGTTTTTCTTAATGATTTCTTCTTGTACTGACTTAGGTACATCTTCGTAGTGGTCAAATACCATCATGAATGTACCACGTCCTTGAGATGCAGAACGAAGAACTGTTGCGTAACCGAACATTTCAGCAAGTGGAACGTAAGCACGAACGATTTGGCTGTTACCATGTGCTTCCATACCATCTACACGTCCACGACGAGCAGTTACGTGTCCCATAACATCACCAAGGTTTTCTTCTGGAACAGTGATAGTTACAAGCATCATTGGCTCAAGGATAGCTGGTTGTGCTGATTTAGCAGCTTCTTTAAGGGCAAGTGAAGCCGCAATCTTGAAGGCAGTTTCAGATGAGTCGACATCGTGGTATGAACCATCGTAAAGTTTAGCTTTAACGTCAACCATTGGGTAACCTGCAAGAACACCGTTAGCCATAGATTCTACCAAACCTTTTTCAACCGCTGGAATAAATTCACGAGGAACCACACCACCGACGATTGCGTTTTCAAATTCGAATCCTTTACCTTCTTCGTTTGGAGTAAATTCAATCCATACATCACCAAATTGACCTTTACCACCAGACTGACGTTTGAAGAATCCACGAGCTTGAGTAGAAGCGCGGAATGTTTCACGGTAAGATACTTGAGGAGCACCTACGTTTGCTTCAACTTTGAACTCACGACGCATACGGTCAACAAGGACGTCAAGGTGAAGCTCACCCATACCAGAGATAACTGTTTCACCAGTTTCAACGTTTGTTTCAACGCGGAACGTTGGATCTTCTTCAGCCAATTTTTGAAGGGCGATACCCATCTTGTCTTGGTCAGCTTTAGATTTTGGCTCAACCATCAATTGGATAACTGGTTCTGGAACGTTGATTGACTCAAGAATGATTTTAGCTTTTTCATCTGTCAATGAGTCACCAGTTGTAGTATCTTTCAAACCAACGGCAGCAGCGATATCACCTGAGTAAACAGTGTCGATTTCTTGACGGCTGTTAGCGTGCATTTGAAGGATACGTCCGATACGTTCACGTTTACCTTTAGAAGTGTTCAATACGTATGAACCTGATTGAAGAACACCTGAGTAAACACGGAAGAATGTCAAACGACCTACGAATGGGTCAGTCATAATCTTGAAGGCAAGAGCTGCAAATGGCTCTTCGTCAGATGCTGGACGAGTTTCTTCAGCGTCTGTATCTGGGTTAATACCTTTGATAGCTGGGATATCAAGTGGACTTGGAAGGTAGTCAATAACTGCATCAAGCATCAATTGAACACCTTTGTTCTTGAAGGCAGAACCACACAATACTGGGAAGAATTCAACGTTGATAGTCGCTTTACGGATACCAGCTTTCAATTCTTCGTTAGTGATTTCTTCACCTTCGAGGTATTTCATCATCAATTCTTCGTCAGTTTCAGCAACTGCTTCAACCAATTTTTCACGGTATTCTTGAGCTTGGTCAAGGTATTCAGCTGGAATATCTTCTTCAAGGATATCTGTACCAAGGTCGTTCGTATAGATTTCAGCTTTCATCTTGATCAAGTCGATGATACCACGGAAGTCATCTTCAGAACCGATTGGCAATTGGATTGGGTGGGCATTTGCTTGAAGACGATCGTGAAGTGTGCTTACAGAGTAAAGGAAGTCAGCACCGATTTTGTCCATTTTGTTGGCAAATACGATACGTGGAACTCCATACTCAGTTGCTTGACGCCAAACTGTTTCAGTTTGAGGCTCAACACCTGATTGTGAGTCAAGAACGGTAACCGCACCATCCAATACACGAAGAGAACGCTGTACTTCGATTGTGAAGTCCACGTGTCCTGGTGTGTCGATAATGTTTACGCGGTGGTTGTTCCATTGAGCTGTTGTCGCAGCAGATGTGATAGTGATACCACGCTCTTGCTCTTGCTCCATCCAGTCCATTTGTGACGCACCTTCGTGAGTTTCACCGATTTTGTGGATTTTACCAGTGTAGTAAAGGATACGCTCAGTTGTAGTTGTTTTACCAGCATCGACGTGAGCCATGATACCGATATTACGAGTTTTTTCAAGTGAAAATTCGCGTGCCATGAGGTTTGTTTCTCCTATTTATTTTTGATTTCTATTCTATTATAACACGATTTTAATAAAAACGGATAGGCAGGACCTACCCGTTCTCAATGTTTTCATGCTATTGTTGGTTTCAACTTACGAGATGGTAAGTTGAGTTATAGCTAATACTAATCGATTTAGCTAATTTGAACCCAGGCTAAAAGCTTGGAAAATAGATAAGCTCTCCTAGAATCTTCGATTCTTCGTCAAGCTTCCTAATTTTCAGTCGCTTTTTTAACGCCCTTAGTATCTTAATCTTACCAACGGAAGTGTGCGAATGCACGGTTAGCTTCAGCCATACGGTGAGTGTCTTCACGTTTCTTAACAGCTGCACCAGTGTTGTTAGCAGCATCCAAGATTTCTTTTGCGAGACGGTCTTGCATTGTGTGTTCACCACGAAGACGAGCGATTGTTACCAACCAACGAAGTCCAAGTGTTGTACGACGTTCTGGACGAACTTCAACTGGGACTTGGTAGTTAGAACCACCAACACGACGTGCACGTACTTCAAGTACAGGCATGATGTTTTCCATAGCTGTTTCAAATACTTCAAGTGCATCGTTGCCAGTAGCTTCTTTGATTTGCTCAAAAGCACCGTAAACGATTGAAGCAGCTGTACCACGTTTACCGTCAAGCATAACGCGGTTGATAAGACGAGTAACTAGTTGTGAATTGTAAAGCGGATCTGGCAATACGTCACGTTTTGGAGCTCTATTTTTACGACTCATTTCTCTTTATCCCCTTTCCTTATGCTTTTGGACGTTTAGTACCGTATTTAGAACGGCCTTGTTTACGATCGTTAACACCTGCAGTATCAAGTGCACCACGGACGATATGGTAACGTACCCCTGGAAGGTCTTTTACACGTCCACCACGAAGAAGAACCACGCTGTGTTCTTGCAAGTTGTGTCCGATACCTGGGATGTAGGCAGTAACTTCGATAAGGTTGCTCAAACGTACACGAGCGAATTTACGAAGGGCTGAGTTAGGTTTTTTAGGTGTCATTGTTCCAACACGAGTTGCAACACCACGTTTTTGTGGTGAAGAAACGTTTGTTTGAACTTTTTTATGACTGTTGTAACCAACGTTCAAAGCTGGTGATTTAGATTTTTCTACTTTTGATTTACGCGGTTTGCGAACCAATTGGTTAATTGTAGGCATCTACATACTCCTGTGTTTTTTTTATTTTTGGTGATGATACACTTGGTGACAGATATCATCTGTATGTACTTTTGCAACATTTGTCAGCACGTCCCTGTACACTCTTGAGAGACCAAAAGTAAAAAGTACCGTCTATTATTGTAACAAAATTTTCCCTTGCTTGTCAAGATATTTTTCTTTTTTATTGTTAATCTTTTCCTAAGCTAACTTCTCAAAGTAACTTCCATTTGCCTGATCGAAGTGGAAATTAGTCTAAAACGGATTTTTATGGTGGAATTAAGTGTGAGACTTTCCGTTCCATCGTTGATAATATGGGAAAAGGCCCGTCAACGATTTCAAAGGAAATTAAGCGCAATCGCATCATGCATCCAACATCCGTCAAATCTGATTGCACACTTATCAAAAAGCTCCTTATGTCTGTAACAACGCATTTTTCTCATACTAAAAGCTAGGTTGTGGAAAACTGGAAGTTAGTTTTATATTGAATTGAAATAAGACATGAACAAATCTATTGGGAAAGTCAACTTAATTTCTAGAAATGTTTTAATAGCAACAACGTACTATTCTAGTTTCAAGCTACTATAGAAGTTCCTCTTTTCATTCTCTCAAAAGTCAATCATAAAAGAGGAGGAATCGAAGTTCCTCCTCTTCACTGTTTACTATCGAATCAAGTAAATCAAATCGTTACTCATTCACAATTTTTTCATCAACTTTAGGGTTTAGAGTTGTTCCCCAATGTGTAATTGTACGCTGTTGTACTAGTGGTAAGTCTGTGCGGTTGTAAACTGTACGCCATGGTTCCCATACAAGACCTGTCTTTTCTTGAACCTTGATACGAAGATTACGGACATTTCCTCTAAATTGAATCTCTGTTTGGAAGCCTGAAGTTCTGTTTTTTCCGTTATCTTCCCATTGACGTGAACGGATTTCTGGATTTCCTTGTTCATCATATGTAATTTCATCCCAATAAATGTAGTAACGCGCAATATAAGCACCCTTATGATGAAGTTTCAAGAAACCATTTTTGTAAGAAGTAACCTTCGTTTCGATATAGTCTGTACTATTTTGTAAAGTTGCTTGGGCATTATCTTTTAGGAAGGCAGTCTTATATGAGATTGGCACAGCTGGACTTTGAGCGCTAAAGTTAGCTCCTTCTCTGATGAGTTCCTTCAAGTTTTCGACTGTTCCTGTGACAACTTTGCCAGCACCGCTAGCATTACCTCCTACAATTACTGCTGTTACAGAAGTATTCTTCAATAGACGGCTCCATTCAGAATTTGGAGCAATTGTTGCACCTTTGATAACCGCATTAATAGCTGCTTTTAATTCAGTAGACTTACTTGTTGACTCAAACTTAACATAGATTTGACGTCCGTAAGAAACGTTTGATACATATACAGGTGGAGTTTGTGAATCAACGCCTCTTTGTTTTAAATCTTCAGGTGTCACACTCTTGTCAAATACAGCCGCTGGATTGGTCGGTGCATCAAATGTCGCTGTATAGTAGATTTGTTTAAAGTTTACAACTTCAATTTGCTTTTCACCCTTTTGTACAGCCTCAAAGTCAATCTTAAGCGGTGCACCTGCTTTTTCAAAGTCTGCACCAAATTTTGCTTTCAATTGATTCATGCTATAGGCTGTAGTTGATTCATACTGAACACGTGCAGGAACGGAATGGCTAGATGAGTAATTCTTTGTCCATCTTTCAACCAAGGTATTCATCGCAGACTGCATACCACTAGTTGTAGGATCTGCTTCAATTCGGCTGTCAGACTGAATCATACCAGGTAAATCGACGCTGACTGTCCCCTTTGCACGGGCAAGACTAATCAATTCTGGCTGATTTTCTAGCAGATTTTGGTTTGCCTTATACAAGCCACCTAGGAAGACATTTTGATTTCCATTGATGGAAACATCTGCTGTGCCTGTAGAGAGGGTTTTCTTGATTTTTTCTACAACGACAAACTCTCCATTTTGTTCCTTAGCACTTGTGTTGTAGCGATTTTCTAAGGTTTCTCCTTTGCGAGTTAAAATATCCAAAGGATTATAAGTTAAGCCAAAAAGGTAGTCTTTCAATGCTGATGTTTGATCTACTACTGGTGCAGTTCTATCCTGTCCAACTTGAGTTGTTGCTGAACGGAATACTTCCACTTCTGCCAAGCTCAATGGGGTATTTTTAGTTTTCAACTCCACTTTTACATAACGAGCGTCTTTGGCGGTGAAGAAAACTTCAAGTTCTGCCTTCCCATTCAAACTATCAAAGTGTTGACGAGCAACTTCTTGTTTTGCTTCATTTAACAAAACAACATCAAAATTGGAAAGACGATTAGCTACATTCCCATCTCCACGATTGTAAAGTTTAACTTTTCCAACATTCTCTGTTTTTCCAAGATCAACTTGCCACCAAGCATTGTCTTCAAAGTTTGTATGCGTTACAGAATGGTGCCCATAGTCACTATCAACATTACCATCCACTGCTCGTGTAGCAGCTCCTCCATAAGCAGTAGAACTTTGACTAGCTTGTTTTCCACGAGCGATGTTTTCTGTCTCAACTGGACGATTCCCTTGCTCTGTAGCCAAAGCTACTCCCTGAGCGTTCAATAAAAATGCCGCAACAACAGCACTACACACACCGAGTCCACACTTTTTGACAAAGCGATGCAAACGTTTTTCTTGATTCATTCCTTATTCCTCCGTTTTTAAATGAATACGTTTTCCTATTTGTCTATAGTTTATCAAATTTCAAGTAAAAGTCAAGCACAAACCAGCAAAAAAGTCAAGAAAACAAGAAGAAAACGTTTGCTGAATTTTTCTGATATTTTCTTTCGATTTCCAGTAAATACTATAGTTTGGAAACTAGATAAAACTTGAGAAGCGCTAGCTTTTTTCTTTTCCTATTTATAGTTTCACTAGATGAGCTTTTTAAAAGAAATATTAGAGAGCAATTTCTGAATAAAAATAGCTGGGAACACATCATCTTCCTAATAATACGGCTTTGCTTATGTGACATTTTTATACTAATTCAAACCACGTCAACG
>NZ_VMKU01000085.1:0-12463 GCF_013276315.1 Streptococcus sp. 2741
TTCATTGAGTATAAAATAAAAAAAGATAAGGTTCAAAAAATGCCTTATCTTTTTTCATTTCACAAATTTTCATCCCATTCCCTTGTAGAGAAGTAAGACTGCGAGTCCTACGAACAAGACTAACGCTACCAGTCTCTGACTAGCACTATACATCCGTCTTTCTCCTCTAACTGGAAAGATAATTGCTAGAAATGCACCACCAACTGCACCTCCGATATGGCCTGCTAGGCTGATTCCTGGAATCAGAACACTTCCAATAATGTTAATCACAAAAAGTGTCAGATAAGACTGTCCTAGCTGTTGGATATAAGGATTACGAGTTGCATAGCGAAGAATGATAATCGCGGCAAATAGACCATAAAGAGAGGTGGATGCACCTGCTGCTAAGGATTTGGGACTAAATACAAAAACAAAGAGATTGCCCATCATTCCTGATAAAAGATAGAGAAAAAAAAACTGCTTAGAACCGAAAATCTCCTCTACCTGCCTTCCAAGATAATAAAGTGAAAGCATATTAACAATGAAATGCTCCCACCCAATATGAACAAAAATAGCCGAAAAGAGACGCCAAATTTGCTCGGGAAAGAGGCGAATGGCAGGCCCATACATGGCTCCAAATCGAAATAGAGTATCCGCCCTGTCAAAGTTTCCTCCTGTAGTTACCAACATTAGTAGAAATACCACGGCCGTCACTAAAAGAAAGAAACTCGTCACAGGGTAACGCCTATCAAAGATTTCCTTCATCAATCAAAACCTCCTGAACAGGAATATCATGGTTTTCAGGGATAAAGTCCTGAACTTGATAATGATAAACCGTACTCAAAGTATGACCAGTAAACTGTTCCAGATAGCGGTCATAATAACCTCCGCCATAGCCAATCCGATAGCCTTCCATCGTAAAAGCCAGCCCTGGGACATGAATCAAATCAATCTGAGAGGCATCTACCACTTCCAAATTTCCCTGTGGTTCCAGTAAGCCAAAGGAAGTTTTGACCAGTTGTTGCAGATCATAGACCACAAAGTCCATGCGCCCCTTGGAATAGGTTTTGGGTATCAGAACCTTCTTGCCGTCCCTCAGCGCCTGCTCAATCAATCCCTGCGTTTGAAATTCGTGCGGAAAAGAGAGATAGGTTGCGATGACCTTGGCTTCTTGGTAGAAGGGATGGTGTAAAAGCCGCTCGGTTAAAGCTTGCTCTATAGCCTGTTTTTGCTCTTGAGATATAGCCTTCATTTCTTGCAAGACTTGCTTGCGTAGTTCCGATTTCATAGACAACCCCTCTACTCTGCTGCCTTCTTTTTCAGGAAACTAGAGACCGCATCCACCCCAATAGCTAATGCTTCTTCCTTAGGAGCCATCTGAGGGTGATGAAGGGCGTAGGGACTATCGATACCCAGCCAAAACATCACGCCATCAACCTTTGAAAGGAGATAACCAAAGTCCTCGCCTGTCATAGCAGGCTCGATATCAATCAACTCAATTCCGTCTTTCTCTTCAAAAAAGTCCATTAGTTCACGCGCCAAGGCTGGATGGTTCTCAACAGGTAGGTATCCACCTTGTTTGAGTTCCACTTCGACTTCCATATCAAAGGCAGCTGCAACTCCTTCTGCAACTGTTTTGACCCGCTTTTGTACCAAGAGACTCATGTCCTGAGTCAAGGCCCGAATAGTTCCATGCAAAAAGGCTGTATCTGTGATAACATTGTTGGTTGTTCCAGCTTGGAAAACTCCAAAGGTCACCACCGCTCCCTCGATTGGGTTGACATTGCGGCTGACAACTGACTGCACCTGGGTCACAAAGTAACTAGCTGCCACCAAGGCGTCATTAGCTTCATGTGGAAAGGCTGCGTGTCCTCCTTTGCCTTTGAAACGGATCTTCACCTCGCAAGTTCCTGCAAAGAGTGTATGAGTATTGGTCGCAATCTGACCAACCTTCAAATCTGGTCGAACATGAAGCCCATAAAACTGGTCTGGCAACCAGTCTCCAAAAGCGCCATCCTCATACATGAGCATGCCACCAGCTTCATTTTCTTCAGCAGGCTGAAATAGGAAGAGTAGATTATTTTTAGGTTGTTCCTCAAGGGCGCGCTCGAGACAGCCTAAGGCAATAGTCATGTGGAAATCATGACCACAAGCGTGCATGCGACCTTGATGCTGAGAAGCAAAAGGAAGTCCTGTTTGTTCAACGATAGGCAGACCATCAATATCCGTCCGCCAACCAATAGTACGCTCTGGCTGACTTCCCTGCAAGTAAACCAAAATACCTGTCCGCCAAGTACGAACTTGAACAAACTCCTTGCCCGCAGTCAATTTCTCAATCACATCCAGCAAATAAGCATGAGTCTTGAACTCCTCCAAGCCAATCTCTGGAATCTGGTGCAAATCTCGTCTAGTCTGAATCAAATCTAACATCTATCTATCCTCCTATATAGCAGAAAGAGGCTGGAAAAAGGGTCCCGCCTCTATTTTTCTTTTACAAATTACAAGGTACGAAGCGCATCCTCTAGCGCTGTTTTTTGTTGAGTTTGGGCATCAATCTCTTTGATAATTCGAGCTGGAACACCTGCTACTACTACATTTTCTGGAACATCTTGGGTAACGATAGCTCCTGCTGCGACAACTGAACCACTACCGATTTGGACTCCTTCGATAACCACTGCATTGGCACCGATAAGAACATTGTCTCCAACACGGACTGGTTCTGCGCTAGCTGGCTCAATCACACCTGCTAAAACTGCACCTGCACCAACGTGGCTATTTTTCCCAACGATGGCACGGCCACCAAGGATAGCCCCCATGTCAATCATGGTTCCTGCACCGATTTCAGCACCGATATTGATAACAGCTCCCATCATGATAACAGCATTGTCACCAATTTCTACCTGGTCACGGATAATAGCGCCTGGCTCGATACGAGCGTTGATAGCACGTTTATCTAGCAAAGGAACTGCAGAATTGCGGGCATCTTGCTCAACAACATAGTCTTGATTTTCTACCAAACCATTGAGAAGCGGAGCCACGTCCTTCCAGTCTCCAAATAAAACATTCCCTAGTCTAACAACCGAGCTAGGTACAGCAGTTGCGAGTTGTCCCTCAAAAGTTACTTTCACACTGGTTTTCTTCTCAGCATTAGCGATAAATTGGATAATTTCTTGAGCATTCATTTTTGTAGCAGTCATAAAAAAACCTCTCATTCTTTATAATGATAACTATTCTACCAAAAAAAGCCTCAAATTTGAAGCCTTTTTGTCTGTTTTTAGGTATGATTTTTTAGGGATGTGAGATAAAACGTGCTGTCGGTAAAAGCAAACCCCTACCGATACAACCTAAAAACACTCTTCACAACTATCTCCCCGTGTTTTATTGACTATTCTAGTATAGCACACTTTTAGAATTAAGAAAAGACTTTTTATCTACTTTCTTTCGCTTCTTCTATAGACAAAAATATCATGGGTAAAATAATCAAGGCCATAGCTAGAAGGAGTGACCAATCCACTACCAGGCCTAAGAACAAAACACTCAAGAGAGCAGAAGAGAGAGGTTCACTGGCACTGATAACGGAAACCACCAAAGGAGAAACCAAGGACACCGCCTTCATGGAAATAAAAAAAGCAAAAGCCGTCCCAAAGAAAGCGATAATGAGACAAATCAAGATACTCCAAATATCAAGAGTAAAGGAAAGCTGATGCACTGGCGAGAGAACATTGCTAAATAAACCTGCCAAAATCATCCCCCACCCAACCGTGGGTACAAAACCATAGCGCTTCGCAAAAGGCTGGGGCAAGATAACATTAAACATAACACCCATAGCACTCAGTAAGCCCGTCACAAGGGCTAGTGGTGTCATGGATAACTGAGAGAGATCTCCCTTTGTCGCCATCAAGCAAACACCCAGCATAGCAATCAAAACATAGAAAATAGCACTTTTTGACGCTCGTTTTTGATAAACCAAGCGATTGTAAAAGAGGATAAAGACAGGACTGATAAACTGTAAAATAGTCGCTGTCGCTGCATTTGAGTATTCTACACAGAGATAGAAAAAATACTGGACTGAAAAAATCCCCAAAATAGCATAGGCCAAAAAGGGTAGGTAATTTTTCTTGTCTCGCCAAATATCTAGCACTTGCGATTTTAATTGTATTGCAGACCAAATGAGTACAAGACTCCCTGCTAGTGTCAATCGCATAGAGGTAATCCAGCCAGAAGACACCTGGTAATGAGTAAAGAAATACTCTCCTAGAATTCCACAGATTCCCCAGATTAAGCCGGATAGGAGCGAATAAATAGTTCCTTTAACAATCTTTTTCTGATACTGATTCATACCTTTATTGTAACACGAAAGGAAAAAAGAAAAAAGTGGCAATCCATTGATTCGCCACTTCATTTAGAGAATTATCGTCTCGCCCTTGAAGAAGAAGGTCGTGTAGCACTTGAGTTACTGCTATCGCTAGAACTACTACTTGAACTGCTGGAGCTTGATGGAGTTGGTAGACTCCTCACAATACTAGACCAAGCATTCTGATAATCCGCATCACTTCCGCCAATAGCAAAGCGATAACTTGTCGCTGGCGCTCCTGACTTATTAGCCCAATAGCTGGTAACAGTCGAACCTGTGACCTCTACTTCTTTTCCTTCAACAGAAACCTTCCCTGGTTTTTGACCTGTTGATTTCAAGACTTCCGATTTCACTACACTAGGATCTAAAGCAAAGCGCTCGTTCCCCCAAATGCTTGGGGAGGCTTTCTGAATCGCATTTACTAGATGAGCCATGTAATTAGAGTTATTAGAATAACCTGCTCTACGTGACAATGAATGATTATCATCATGCCCAATCCAGCCACCTAGGGTTAATCTAGGTGTCGAAAGCATAAGCCACATATTTTCGTCTTGGTTGGTTGTACCAGTCTTCCCAATCCAATCTGCATTAGCCAGAGTAGGATTTAAAGCAGTCAGATTCGTCTTGAAGGTTGTTGTCACACGAGAGGATAGAACTTCTCGCAACAAGCTCTGCATAATTGTCGCAGTAGCTTTTGAATAGACTTGAACCGGTTTGTCCTGATACTCATACACCACTCTACCATCTGCTGCTTCAATCTTTGAAATCACATGCTTCTGATGATAAACTCCATTATTAGCCAAGGTCTGATAGCCATTGGTATGCTGGGCAACTGTGACTTCAATACCACCACCCATTGGCAAGCTCTCAATATCGTACTCAGGAATCTCGTAGCCCATCTTTTCCATATAACCTTTGACATCCACACCCTTTTCACGGAGCATACGGTAGGTCCAGTAAGCCGGGATATTCCATGAATAGTTCAGAGCTTCTCCCAAGGTCATCATTCCTGTTCCCTTGCTATTAGCATACATAATCGGATTGCCATTGGCAAAGTTTGTTGGATAGTTAGATAGAATCGTTTCGCTTCCCATCAAGCCCTGGTCAATAGCAATACCGTAGGCCAGCAAAGGCTTGGTAGTAGAAGCTGGTGAGCGCTTAGTATCAAAGGCATGATTATTTTGATTTTCTTGATAATTGCGACCACCTACAAAGCCTAGAATAGCACCTGTTTGGTTGTCCATCAAGACATTTCCTACTTCTACACGACCTGTTCCATCGTCTAAAAGATAGCCATAGTCAGCAACCGCATTTTGCATGGCAGAATGAATTTTCTGGTCTATGGTAGTAGTAATCTTATAACCACCATTTTCAATTTCCTTGGCTGCCAAATCACGATAAAACTTCTGAGTTGCCTCATTTTTCAATTCCTTAGTGGAGACATTGTCTCTCTGAGCTAGATAGTCATACATACGTTCTTGAGCTTCTGCCAAAGTTGTAAAGTATAAATAGTCTCGTGAAATTCCTGTGACCGTGCCCGATGGTAAAAAGTCCTGTTTAAGGTCATAATCCTTGTACTGAGAATACTCGTCCTTGCTTAAGGCACCTGTACGATACATACTGTAAAGAACTGCCTTAGCCCGTCTTAAGCCAATTTCTAGGTCTTCATCACTCTTCAACTCCCCAGTATTTTCATAAGGAGAGTAAGTAATGGGACTCTGTGGAAGTCCTGCTAAAAATGCTGCTTGAGGAACAGTCAACTGACTGGCATCGACACCGAAAATCCCCTCAGCCGCCTGCTGAGCTCCTTCAATATTCTGCCCCTTATTATTTCGGCCAAAGGGAGCCACATTGAGATAGGTCGTTAAAATCTCATCTTTATTCATGGCGCGTTCCAAGGCAAGAGCATCCACAATCTCTGTCGCCTTACGAGCCAAGGTCGGCGCATCCCCAACCACCTGCTGTTTAATCAGTTGCTGGGTCAAGGTTGAACCCCCACTAGAGGAACCCAAACCTACAAATTTCCCCAAGGTCGCACGAATCACCGCCTTGGGTACTACACCCTTATGTTCTTTAAAGTGTTCGTCTTCCGTCGCAATGATAGCCTTCTTCAGATTTTCCGAAATTTGCTCAGATGAGATAGAAGTGCGCAACAAATCACTCTCTATGGAAGCAATTACCGTCCCATCCGCATAGGTAATCTCTGAAATAGAAGAGATGTCCTTGACCTGATGTACCAATTCTTCTGTCTGAGGCACCCGAACCTTGTCAAATAAGGCCACTCCGTATCCCAAAGCAATCCCAGCTCCCAACATTCCTCCTAGAAAACCGAGTACAAAGAGTAAGTTAAATAAGGCTTTTATACTCAGTAAAATAGCTGGAAAAATGGCTGACTTATCTAAGGTTTTAGATTTTTTGGTACTTGAACCTTTCTTGCCAGGTCTAGCTGATTTTTTATTTTTTTGTTTTTGCTGGAAAAATTCCAGCATTTTTCGTTTTAATTCATTTAATTGATTTTGCATGGATTTCCTCACTCTATCTATTATACCATAAAAGGGAAACTTTCAATAAAATAGCCACTTTCTTCCCTATTCTGCTAGGCTATTGCCCAAGTTTGTGATACAATAGTTAGAAACAATAATTTTAAAAAGGAGAAAAGACACATGCACATTTTTGATGAGCTAAAAGAGCGTGGTTTGATTTTTCAAACGACTGATGAAGAAGCTTTGCGTAAAGCCCTAGAAGAAGGTCAAGTTTCTTATTATACTGGCTACGATCCAACTGCTGACAGCCTTCACCTAGGCCATCTTGTCGCAATCTTGACAAGTCGTCGCTTGCAACTAGCAGGTCACAAACCTTATGCGCTCGTTGGCGGTGCTACAGGTCTCATAGGAGATCCGTCCTTCAAAGATGCTGAGCGTAGTCTCCAAACAAAAGACACAGTAGATGGCTGGGTCAAGTCTATCCAAGGACAACTTTCTCGTTTTCTTGACTTTGAAAATGGTGAAAATAAAGCTGTCATGGTCAACAACTACGACTGGTTTGGCAGCATCAGCTTCATTGACTTCCTCCGTGATATTGGAAAATACTTCACTGTCAACTACATGATGAGTAAGGAGTCTGTGAAAAAACGGATTGAAACAGGGATTTCTTACACTGAGTTCGCTTACCAAATCATGCAAGGGTACGACTTCTTCGTCCTTAACCAAGACCATAATGTCACTCTTCAAATCGGTGGTTCTGACCAGTGGGGAAATATGACAGCTGGTACCGAATTGCTTCGTCGTAAAGCTGACAAGACTGGACACGTTATCACAGTTCCGCTTATCACAGATGCAACTGGTAAGAAGTTTGGTAAATCAGAAGGAAACGCAGTCTGGCTCAATCCTGAAAAGACCTCTCCATACGAAATGTACCAATTCTGGATGAATGTTATGGACGCTGACGCTGTTCGCTTCTTGAAGATCTTTACTTTCTTGTCACTTGATGAGATTGAAGACATTCGTAAACAATTTGAAGCAGCGCCACACGAACGCTTGGCTCAAAAAGTCTTGGCTCGTGAAGTCGTTACACTTGTTCACGGCGAAGAAGCCTACAAAGAAGCCCTCAACATCACTGAGCAGCTCTTTGCAGGAAACATCAAAAACCTTTCTGTTAAAGAACTTAAACAAGGACTTCGTGGTGTGCCAAACTACCAAGTACAGGCAGACGAAAATCACAATATCGTGGAACTGCTCGTCTCATCTGGTGTGGTTAACTCAAAACGCCAAGCCCGTGAAGACGTCCAAAACGGAGCCATTTACTTAAATGGCGACCGTATCCAAGACCTTGAATATGTCTTGAGTGACACTGATAAGTTAGAGAACGAACTGACTGTTATCCGTCGTGGAAAGAAAAAATACTTTGTATTGACTTACTAAACTGTTCAACATTTACCTATAAAAAAAGGAGTTACCCTCGAGAAAGGTAACTCCTTTTTGCTGTTAATAGTCCCCACCTATCCCTTAATAGACAGGCTACGCAGTACAATGCGTAAGGTTGTTAGATTATGTAAGATAGAGAGCTTTGAAGGACTGAGCCAATTAAACAAGCCAAAGCCAATCAAACTACTATTTACGACAACGGTATCTTGAATATTCTTCTTGATGAGTGTTTGCAAAGATGGTGATAGCGAATCCAACTCTTGGAAGAAATCCAAGCGATTATCTAACAATAAAATATCGCTCATCTGCTTAGAAATATCTGCACTCTCATTCATCACCACACCGATATCTGATAGGGTTAGAGCAGCTGAGTCATTCAACCCATCCCCAACCATCAAAATAGTGTGACCTGCTTTCTGCAGTTCCTCTACTAACTCAAATTTCCCATCAGGTTTCAAATCTGTATAAACCTGATCAAAGGGCAAATCTTTGACTAATTGCTCTGTCCTAACCAAGGTGTCCCCTGTTGCCAGAATCAATTTTTTCCCTTGTGCCTTAAGTTTCTCCAAGGCTGCTTTTGCTTCTTTTCTCAAAGGAGTATGAATGCAGAACATTCCAATCAATTCATTCTGATAAGCCAAGAATAAGAGATTGTAGTGACTCTTGTACTCTTCAATTAAAGCATTTTGTTCCAAACTGATATGAATCTGCTCATCCTGCATCAAGACATAATTCCCAATAAGAACTGGTTGGCCATCGATATGAGATTTGATCCCCTTGCTTGCGATATATTGGAGTTTCCCATGCATTTCCTCATGTTCAATCCCCTCTATCTCGGCTTGCTTGACGATGGCATTAGCAATAGGATGATAAATGTGTTCCTCAAGACAGGCACTGATTCTGAGAATATCTTCCTCACTATAGTCCCCAAAAGGTAACACCTTTTCAACTATAGGATAACTAGTTGTGATTGTTCCCGTCTTATCAAACAAGAAAGTATCAACTTCCAGATATTTCTCCAGAACATCTCCATCCTTAATCACCATTTCACGGTTCAACCCCTCCTTGATAGCTGTCAAATAAGCTACAGGAGTAGAGATTTTCAAAGCGCAGGAGAAATCGACCAATAGGAAAGAAATAGCCTTAGAAAAAGAACCTGTTAATAGGTAAGTCAGCCCAGCCCCCAAGAAATTATATTTGACGACCTTGTCCGCCATTTTGATGAAATAGCGTTGTTTCGTTTTCTTGTTTTCTTCAGATTTCTTCATCAACTCAATCAGTTGTAAAATCCGGCTGTTCATCTGATTATCGGTTACACGAATGCGCAACTCTCCAGTTTCTAATACTGTATTTGCACAAACCAAATCAGACTCTCTTTTTTCAACTGGAAAACTCTCTCCCGTCAAGGAACTTTCGTTGACCATACCTAAACCTGAAACTACTTGTCCATCAAACAGAATTTCATTTCCTTGAGATAGGACCAAGACATCTCCTATTTGAACATCGGAACTCTTGATACTAACAACCGTATCCCCCTGTACTAAGAATACGTCGCTCTCTTTTGCAAGAAGACTCTGTTCTAAATCTGTTGCAGTTTTTTTCAAGGACCACTGATCTAAATGATTCCCCAAATCAAGCATAAACATGATATTACTAGCTGTCTTGGATTGGTTCATAAACAAGGACAATAAAATCGCCGAACAGTCCAAGACTTCCATCGTTAGTTCCTTACGCGCTAGTGTTTGATAGGCTTCTCTAATATAACCAAAAGCCTGATAACAAGTCCATATATAGCGAATAGGATACGGCACAAAACTACGAAAAAGCACACGCTTAATCGCTGCACCTGAAACAATAGAATAAGCACTCTCTTCTCTACGAATGGGAAGAGTCATCAACTCAGAAACTTTCCCTTTGTCAATTCTTTTTAAAAAGGCTTCTGCATTATCTAATACAGAAAAGCCTTCTTTTATACGTAGAGTAAAGTGCTGTTGATCCATGTAAAACTGGATAGACTCAATCCCCTTTTCATCTCTCGCCAAGGAACGAAGATAGTCTTGAATATCCAAGGTGAGTGAAAAAGAAGATGATAGTCGGATATGTTGGTATCCTCTATGTAGCACTTTAAAAGACATATTATTCTCCTATAAGGCTATCTAATTGCTCTTCTTTTTTCTCTTGCTCGTATAAATATTTGGCATCTTGCAAGACATCGTCTCCATGTTGTTTCACAACAGAAACAGATGCATCTAGCTCGTCTTTCAACTTGTAAGCCTTAGCCAAAGCTTTAGAATAACCTTTTTTAGCTTCCTTACTTGCCAAGATTTTCAAACCAAGGGTACCAAATGCAACACCACCTAAAAAGAGTGATGATTTTTTCGCAACTTTTGCGACAGTCAATACTTCTTTTAACATACTTATTTCCTCCTTATCATTATTATATAGCAATTTAGATATAAAAGCAATTTAATTTTGGCACTTTGAAAAGTAATGATACTACTATTTAATTCTATTACAAATCATCCTAAAGTTGCTTTCATTTACCTCTTTTGATACACTTAAACTATGAATATAAACCTCAAACCTAAACTCCAGCGTTTTGCTTCTGCGGCTGCCTTTGCCTGTCCTATCTGCCAAGAAAATCTGACTCTGGTAGAGAGCAGTCTCAAATGCTGCAACCGTCATTCTTTTGACTTGGCGAAATTTGGCTATGTCAATCTAGCACCTCAAATCAAGCAATCTGCTAACTATGACAAGGAAAATTTTCAAAACCGTCAACAAATCCTAGAAGTCGGCTTTTACCAAGCTATCTTAGATGCTGTATCTGACTTGCTTGCAAGCTCAAAAACAACCACAACAATTTTGGATATCGGTTGTGGTGAAGGATTCTATTCTCGCAAACTACAAGAAAGTCACTCTGAAAAAACTTTCTATGCCTTTGACATCTCCAAAGATTCAGTCCAAATCGCTGCTAAAAGTGAACCCAACTGGGCAGTCAATTGGTTCGTTGGTGACTTGGCTCGTCTTCCTATAAAAGACACCAGCATGGATATCCTACTAGATATCTTTTCACCTGCCAACTATGGAGAATTTCGTCGCGTTTTATCCAAAGACGGTATCTTGATCAAGGTTATCCCAACTGAAAATCACCTCAAGGAAATCCGTCAGAAGGTACAAGACCAGCTGACAAACAAGGACTATTCCAACCAAAATATCAAAAATCATTTCCAAGAACACTTTACCATCCTATCTAACCAAACTGCCTCTCTGACTAAGACTATCACAGTAGAACAACTCCAAGCCCTACTCAGTATGACTCCTCTCCTCTTTCACGTTGACCAGAGCAAGATTGACTGGAGCCAACTGACAGAGATTACTATTGAGGCTGAGATTCTGGTTGGGAAAGCATTCTAAACTAGACTTCCCAAAGGTATAAAACTTACCGAAAATCTTCAATATTACAAAAACGCATAAGAACAGGTACTCAAACCTTAATCTTATGCGTTTTGTTATGCAAAAATCACTGGAGTTTCCATACATATTAAGTGGAAATAGTTGAAATCAGTTCTTTTAATAACCATTGAATACCATATAGTACATTTACCCCAAATATGATATAGGCCGTATAAATCAAGTATTTCGATTTTTCCCGTCTCAAAGAATAAATCTTGTACAAAATAGATAAATTTAAAATAATAAATAATAGAGACAAAATCTTCCTCCAAAATCAATATTAAAAGTAGCCAGTCAGGCATATACCTCATATTTATTTTCGATTCGAGATAACAAACTTATCAATAAATAGCAAGTGATATAAGGCAAGTACAGACCCCCAGAAACTACCTCGAAGAGAGATTTCTTGATGATTGAGAGGAAACAAATCATGGTTACCTATATAGAGGCAGGTCAAAATAACAAATAAAATCCAAAATAAATCCGTCCATTTATATTTTGAAAAATATTTTTTCCACATAAAAACACCTTCTTTCCTACAATTATATTATAATACTTTATGTAAGCGAATACAAGGGGTATAAGGCTGAAGACAGTAAAAACCAGCATTTAAAGCCTTCACTGTATCTATAATTTCTCTATTTTTAGACAGGATTGACTAAAATCCACAACATTTAAAAAAGCGAATTTCAATTGAAACTCGCTTTTTTACAAAATGTATTAGTATAAATCTTGTATCTTATACTCAATGAAA
>NZ_VMKU01000086.1:0-1572 GCF_013276315.1 Streptococcus sp. 2741
TCGCCTTGCCGTACTCAAGTACAGCCTGCGGCTAGTTTCCTAGTTTACTCTTTGATTTTCATTGAGTATAAGTCCTTGGTGGGCACCTGCTACCGGTGAACCCAATAGCGATTCCCAAGCCTGACTATCGTGAGGTAGCGGATTAAAACGGTCTGGGGATAGACCGTTTTAAGTCTGACGCTGGAAATAAGAATCGTCAGAGGAAGGGATAGCGAAATCGTGGCTCTACGAACAGGAAGGTGATAGTAAGGCGTATATAGCGGATAGGGGGGGCGCGAAACCTTAAAGTCCAAAAAGGTAGTCGTAACCTATATGCGTAAATCACGAGAGTAATTGAATTCGAACTAAGATTTATCTTTTTCCACTGTAACCTTTTAACGTCCTCATGTCTAGTCTAAACGAGGAAAGATGTAGGACTTATCCCGTGAGCTCTGTCGCTAGAAAGAGAAAACGACAGATCGAAGTAATCCTACTTTACTTGTGTCTGTAAAACGAACGGTCTGATAGAACTGGACTCTGTCACGTATTGACTAGATGAAGGTTCACCAATATAAGATATCCCTCAGGCACCAAAACAAGAAAGGAATAGGCACATGTCAAAATTGCTAGATAAGATAGTATCACGCGAAAATATGCTGGAAGCTTACAATCAAGTAAAATCCAATAAAGGCTCAGCTGGGATTGATGGAATGACTATCGAAGAGATGGATGACTATCTCAGACAAAACTGGCGCTTGACTAAGGAGCTGATAAAACAGAGAAAATACAAACCTCAATCAGTCCTGCGAGTTGAAATCCCCCAACCCAATGGAGGTGTCCTTCAGCTTGGGATTCCGACAGTGATGGATAGGATAATCCAACAAGCCATTGTCCAAGCTCTTAGAGTACTTAAATGACGGCTATGAGTGGATAGTGGATATAGACCTAGAGAAATTTTTCGATAGGGTTCCTCAAGATAGATTGATGTCCTTAGTACATAATATGATCGAAGACGGAGATAGGGAATCCTTGATTCGTAAGTATCTTCATTCAGGTGTTATCATTAACGGTCGGCGTCATAAAACGCTAGTTGGTACACCACAGGGAGGAAATGTATCTCCTCTCTTATCTAATATCATGCTTAATGAATTGGACAAGGAATTAGAAAAGAGGGGACTTCGATTTGTGCGCTACGCAGATGATTGTGTGATGATGGTCGGAAGCGAGGCAGCCGCTAAGCGTGTGATGTATTCAGTTAGTCGTTTTATTGAGAAACGGCTAGGTTTGAAAGTATAGTAAAATGAAATAAGAATAGGACAAACCGATCAGGACAGTCAAATCGATTTCTAACAATGTTTTAGAAGTAGAGGTGTACTATTCTAGTTTCAATCTACTATAATTTGAAGGGGAATACCGTGATTGGCTAATATTTGTTCAAGGACATGATAGTAAGCATTCAAGTTCTCTTTTTTATCAAAATAAGCCCCTAGGATATTGCCGGAAGCATCATCAATGGCTAAGTGTAAGTTAGAGGTTTCTGCTCCAAACCAGGCATGAGGGCTAGCCTCCATTTGGATGAGTTCTCCAGCAAAT
>NZ_VMKU01000087.1:0-4326 GCF_013276315.1 Streptococcus sp. 2741
TGACTACGTCAGTTCCATCTACAACCTCAAAACAGTGTTTTGAGCAACCTGAGGCTAGTTTCCTAGTTTGCTCTTTGGTTTTCATTGAGTATAACACATTGTTAGAAGTTGGTTTAAATTTCCTAATCAGTTTGTTCACATTTACCTTCGATATATTATATCCCATAGTTAAGGTTGGTCATACAGATGATTATAGTCATGGAGCCGTAAAACTTAGTGTTTCTTTAGTTGACAAAGATGCCATGAAAAAATATCTGTAACTGTAATAGGATATTTTGAAATAAATATAGATGAAAATATCACCGATATTCTATACGTAAATGGTACTGCTATTCTTTGTCCTTATTTACGTTCTATTGTTTCAATAGTTTCGGCAATTGATAGCAGTGAAGCAATGTTGCTACCTACCATTAATGTTTTAGAGTTACTAGATAAATCTCAACCTTTTGAAGAAGAATAATTTATTAGCTCACTAAATTGAGGGTAAGGAAAAGTAAAAGCAGTAAGAAAAATGTCTTGCATTATACAGCAACCTTTTGGGAATGAGTAGATGGATTGAATAAAATTTGATTAAGAGTGGATGATTTATCTGTAGATTATTATTGGACAGTTAGTCTTGAAGTAGTCTAAGAATTAGGTTATAATCAGTAGAAGCCTTGCTAATAATGAGGAGGTTAGTTTATGTATAGTAGACTGAATCTAAAATAGTATGAAACAATTGCTAAAACATTTATAGAAATTAATTTTACTTTTCCAATCAATTTGTTCTCATCTTATTTCAATCCGCTATATATTATGGTATCGAATCTTCATCAGAATGATAAAATTAATCAATTAATATCTGATTATAAACAGAATATGAAAGCTTTTTATATCACTATTGAAAAATTTATACGAGATGATGAAAGTCTTAAGTGTTATTTTACAAAGGTTATTTCAAGTCGTTCCAAGGTAACAAGTCTAAATCAGATTGAAGCTGATAAAACGATACAAAGAAAATATTCAAGTGAGCTAAAAAAATTTATTGGATTTTATAATGAGATTATTTGTGAGGAAAATAGTTTCCTACATGTACGAAAGAGGTGGTCGAGTTGGTTTAGGTAGTCGGTGCGTGAGTTGATAATTCTCAGGGTATGGACTTCTTTTTCATGAATGAGGTAAAAGAGCAGGTATTGTTTAGAGACAATCATTCTGAGCATATTTTCTGGATAGAGGGAGTATCCGATTTTATGATCAAAGTTAATACCGCCCTCTGGTGAGAAGATGAGTAGGTTGGTAATTTAAACTATTCAACTGAATTTTTGATTAAAAGTATTATTTTATGAGAGAAATCCTAATTTCACAATCCATAGGCAAACGCTTGCATTCTGTTTTTTATTGGACTATAATAGATTGGTATAAAGCCTTCTGTAGTAATAAAATATAGAAGGTGTAGAAAGTAAGGATTTAGAATATTTGTAGTTAAAAACACAATGTTGCTATTCCTTATGATAGGGAGATAGATATGGCAATGATAGAAGTGGAACATCTTCAGAAAAATTTTGTGAAGACTGTTAAGGAACCGGGCTTGAAGGGGGCTTTGCGCTCCTTTATTCATCCTGAAAAGCAGACCTTTGAAGCGGTCAAGGATTTGACCTTTGAGGTTCCAAAAGGGCAGATTTTAGGATTTATCGGGGCAAATGGTGCTGGGAAGTCGACAACCATTAAAATGCTGACAGGAATTTTGAAACCAACATCTGGTTTTTGTCGGATTAACGGCAAGATTCCCCAGGACAATCGGCAAGATTATGTCAAAGATATTGGGGTTGTTTTTGGACAACGCACCCAGCTATGGTGGGATTTGGCACTGCAAGAGACCTACACGGTTTTGAAAGAGATTTATGATGTGCCAGACTCGCTCTTTCATAAGCGCATGGACTTTTTGAATGAAGTCTTGGATTTGAAGGACTTTATCAAGGATCCTGTGCGAACTCTTTCACTGGGACAACGGATGCGGGCGGATATTGCAGCTTCCTTGCTCCACAATCCCAAGGTTCTCTTTTTAGATGAGCCGACCATTGGTTTGGACGTTTCGGTCAAGGATAACATTCGTCGTGCCATTACTCAGATCAATCAGGAGGAAGAAACAACCATTCTCCTGACCACTCACGACTTGAGCGATATTGAGCAACTCTGTGATCGGATTTTCATGATTGACAAGGGGCAGGAAATTTTTGATGGAACGGTGAGCCAACTCAAGGAAACCTTTGGCAAGATGAAGACGCTCTCCTTTGAACTGCTACCAGGTCAAAGTCATCTCGTCTCTCACTATGAAGGTTTTTCGGATATGACCATTGATAGACAAGGAAACAGCCTCAACATTGAATTCGATAGTTCTCGCTACCAGTCAGCTGATATTATCAAGCAAACCCTGTCTGATTTTGAAATCCGCGATTTGAAGATGGTGGATACGGATATTGAGGATATTATCCGTCGCTTCTACCGAAAGGAGCTCTAAGATGGTCAAATTGTGGAGACGTTATAAACCCTTTATCAATGCAGGTGTTCAGGAATTGATCACCTATAGAGTCAACTTTATTCTCTATCGAATAGGCGATGTCATGGGGGCTTTTGTAGCTTTTTATCTCTGGAAGGCAGTCTTTGATTCCTCACAAGAGTCTTTGATTCAGGGCTTCAGTATGGCGGATATCACCCTCTACATCATCATGAGTTTTGTGACCAATCTTCTGACTAGATCCGATTCTTCCTTTATGATTGGGGAGGAGGTCAAGGATGGTTCTATTATCATGCGCTTGTTGAGACCGGTGCATTTTGCGGCCTCCTATCTTTTCACCGAGCTTGGGTCCAAGTGGTTGATTTTTATCTCTGTTGGCCTTCCATTTTTAAGTGTCATCGTGTTGATGAAAATCGTATCTGGACAAGGTATTGTAGAAGTGCTGGGATTAACTGTCCTTTATCTTTTTAGCTTAACGCTGGCCTATCTGATTAACTTTTTCTTTAATATCTGCTTTGGATTTTCAGCCTTTGTATTTAAAAATCTATGGGGTTCCAATCTACTCAAGACTTCCATAGTGGCTTTTATGTCTGGAAGTTTGATTCCCTTGGCTTTCTTTCCAAAGCTTGTTTCAGATATTCTGTCCTTCTTGCCTTTTTCATCCTTGATTTACACTCCAGTCATGATTATTGTTGGGAAATACGATGCCAGTCAGATGATTCAGGCGCTCGCTTTGCAGTTCTTCTGGCTCTTAGTGATGGTGAGCTTATCTCAGTTGATTTGGAAACGAGTCCAGTCATTCATTACCATTCAGGGAGGTTAGTATGAAAAAATATCAACGCATGCATCTGATTTTTATCAGACAATACATCAAACAAATTATGGAATACAAGGTGGATTTTGTGGTTGGTGTGCTGGGAGTTTTTTTGACTCAAGGCTTGAACCTATTGTTTCTTAATGTCATCTTTCAACACATCCCATCCCTGGAAGGTTGGACTTTTCAAGAAATTGCCTTTATCTATGGTTTTTCCTTGATTCCCAAGGGACTGGACCATCTCTTTTTTGACAATCTCTGGGCATTGGGACAACGCTTGGTGAGAAAAGGGGAGTTTGACAAGTATCTGACTCGTCCTATCAATCCTCTCTTTCATATTCTAGTTGAGACTTTTCAGATTGATGCTTTGGGAGAACTCTTGGTCGGTGGTATCCTATTGGGAACAACAGTGACTAGCATTGCTTGGACTCTTCCAAAATTCCTGCTTTTCCTAGTTTGTATTCCTTTTGCGACCTTGATTTATACTTCCTTGAAAATCGCGACAGCCAGCATCGCTTTTTGGACCAAGCAGTCAGGCGCCATGATTTACATTTTTTATATGTTTAATGATTTTGCCAAGTACCCGATTTCCATTTACAATTCGCTTCTTCGTTGGTTGATCAGCTTTATCGTGCCTTTTGCCTTTACGGCCTACTATCCTGCTAGCTATTTTTTGCAGGACAAGGATGTACTCTTTAACATTGGAGGTTTGATTTTGATTTCCCTTGTCTTTTTTGGTATTTCCTTGAAACTATGGGACAGGGGCTTGGATTCTTATGAAAGTGCTGGATCCTAAGATGAAGAAACTCAAAGCCTTGTCTTAGGACAGGCTTTTTCTAATAGAGATGAAAATTCCTTGACATCTATTCTCAGAGTGCTATACTGTAAGTGTAATCGCCGATTTATCTCAGTTGGTAGAGCAAGGCACTCGTAAAGCCTAGGTCACAGGTGAACATATGACTGAAGATTTGAAAAAATAGATATGTATAAATAACCGTTAACCCCAATTATTCACCCC
>NZ_VMKU01000088.1:0-14109 GCF_013276315.1 Streptococcus sp. 2741
TAAAGTCGGGATTATATCATATTTTGTTTCGCAGGAAGTCTATTCAAGCTAGTCCCACTTCAATCCCACATGTTCGTTCATTTCTTTATAGGCTGTATCAATTCGTTCCTTAGTCGCTTCATCTAACTGATCACGATGACTGCCACCCTCTATAAAATCTTCCAAGATATAGGTTTGATAATGATATAAAGGATAGCCTTCTGGTGAAAAGGTTCCCTTTGGTGTTCGATTGACCCAAGTAGGATGAGCTTTAGCTGTTCCGATAGTTGTTTTTCCATCCTTCTTCTTAATGGTCACGTCCATGAGAACGCCACGTTCAGTCCACTTAGCATTTTCTTCATCTCCCATAGATTCAATCCGTTGATTGGAAATGAAGTTCCCCATTGAATAGATAATGAGTTTCTTTTCTCCATCTTTTTCAACCGTTTCAGATGGTTCCACAACGTGAGGATGCCCTCCAAAGATAATATCCGCTCCCCAATCGATCATCTTGTGATAAAGAGCTTTTTGTTCTTCAGTTGGTTCCAAGCGATACTCCACACCCATCTGAGGCATGATAATGGTGATATCTGCTTCCTTCTCTGCCCGTTCAATTTCAGCCTTCATCTTATCTTCGTTTAAATCTGAAAGATAACGATTATAGTCTTCCTGAGAAATATACTGCTCAATTCCATTGAAACCATAGGAATAGGCCAAAAGAGCAACCTTGATACCATTCACTTCCTTAATGATCAGCGGAGCCTGATCACGTGGCTCGTGCGTATAAACTCCGATTGGAGTGATTCCAGCTTTCTCAATAATATCGGCCGTTGAAATAACTCCCTCAATTTGCGAATCCAAAATATGATTATGAGCTAAATCCAGCACATGATAACCTGCATCCTTAATGGCATCCATAACTTCAGCAGGAGCATTAAAGAGAGGATAACCCGCTAAATAATGATCCTTATTGATGGTTCCTTCAAAGTCACCAATAGCTAAATCTGCTTGCTTGAGCCAAGGTGTCACATACTCAAAATTCTCATGAAAGTCATAGGTACCGTCTTCTTTTTTAGCTGAAAAGAAAAGTCCATCGTGGTAGAGCAAATCCCCATTAGCCATAATTCTGGCAGTTTTTTCCTCTTCCTGCTCCTGAGACTTTTGCTTAGTCCCCTCTTGAGAAATAGTATCTCGTTTTTGACTGGTTAAAGGGATTCCTTGGAAACTTTCAACCAACAAGACCAAGCCCATTGATAAAGCAACTGCTAGCAAGAGTACCGCCACAAATCCTTTATTGCTCCACCTGCGATAACTCCTAAAAAAGTTTACCAAGCCATTCATAAAACGAAAAGCTAAACCACCCTGATTTCGATTTTGTCTTCTTTTCATCTTCATTCTCCCTACTTTCTTATGCAAGCCTTTTCTTTTTATTATATCATAGATAAGTAATTCTTTCACAATTGATACTCTTCGAAAATCTCTTCAAACCACGTCAGCGTCGCCTTACCGTATATATGTTACCGACTTCGTCAGTTCTATCNNCCTACGGCTAGCTTCTTAGTTTGCTCTTTGATTTTCATTGAGTATGAATTGAACTTCCTATCTATTTTCTATAAATCCTAAAGGCTGTAATACTTTCAATCCTTGTCATTTTGTGTTATCATGTAGAGGTAATGAAAGGAGAGAAAATGTCTGCTATAGAACGTATTACAAAAGCTGCTCACTTAATTGATATGAACGATATTATTCGCGAAGGGAACCCAACTCTACGCGCGGTTGCTGAGGAAGTTACTTTCCCCCTATCTGACCAGGAAATCATCCTAGGCGAAAAGATGATGCAATTCCTCAAACATTCCCAAGATCCGGTCATGGCTGAAAAGATGGGACTCCGTGGTGGGGTTGGACTTGCTGCTCCTCAGTTGGATATCTCAAAACGCATTATCGCTGTTTTGGTGCCAAATATTGTTGAAGAAGGAGAAACTCCAGAGGAAGCCTACGATTTGCAAGCCATTATGTACAATCCCAAAATCGTCTCTCACTCGGTTCAAGATGCTGCTCTTGGTGAAGGAGAAGGTTGCCTCTCTGTTGACCGCAACGTGCCTGGCTATGTGGTGCGCCATGCTCGTGTTACTGTTGACTACTTTGACAAGGATGGAGAAAAACACCGCATCAAACTCAAAGGCTACAACTCTATTGTTGTTCAGCATGAAATTGACCACATCAACGGAATCATGTTTTACGATCGTATCAATGAAAAAGACCCATTTGCAGTTAAAGATGGTTTACTGATTCTCGAATAAAGAAAATCCCGTTGCAAGACGGGGTTTTGTGTTATAATAGAGGCATGAAAACAAATGATATTGTCTATGGCGTCCACGCCGTTACCGAAGCCCTCCTTGCAAACACAGGAAACAAACTCTACCTCCAAGAAGATCTCCGAGGTAAGAATGTTGAGAAAGTCAAGGAACTGGCTACAGAAAAGAAGGTGTCCATTTCTTGGACTTCAAAAAAATCCCTCTCTGAGATGACTGAAGGTGCTGTCCATCAAGGTTTTGTTCTACGAGTGTCTGAATTTGCCTATAGCGAGCTGAATCACATTCTTGCCAAAACGCGTCAAGAAGAAAATCCTTTGCTATTGATTCTGGACGGGTTAACTGATCCTCACAACTTAGGCTCCATCTTAAGAACCGCTGATGCGACCAATGTTTCAGGTGTCATCATTCCCAAGCACCGTGCTGTCGGAGTTACTCCTGTCGTTGCTAAAACAGCAACAGGTGCTATTGAGCACGTTCCAATCGCTCGAGTGACCAATCTCAGTCAAACTCTAGACAAACTCAAGGATGAAGGATTCTGGACCTTTGGAACGGATATGAATGGTACTCCTTGCCACAAGTGGAATACAAAAGGGAAAATTGCCCTCATCATCGGAAATGAAGGAAAAGGTATCTCTAGCAACATCAAAAAACAGGTCGATGAAATGATTACCATTCCCATGAATGGACATGTTCAAAGCCTTAATGCTAGTGTTGCTGCGGCCATTCTCATGTACGAAGTTTTCCGAAATAGACTATAAAAAAGTTTCCAGTCATCTGATTGGAAACTTTTTTATGATTAACTATGTTCTGTGATAAATTTATAGGCTTCTTGACCAGCGATAGCTCCATCTCCAACTGCTGTTGTAACTTGGCGAAGGTCTTTCAAGCGAACATCTCCAACCGCAAAAATACCATCAACTGCAGTTTTCATGTGGTTATCTGTCACAATCCAACCTGCCTGATCTTGAATATTCAATTCTTTAACAAAATCGCTAACAGGGTCCAAACCAACATAGATAAAGACACCGCCGAAGGCTTGCTCTGTCACTTGACCTGTTTTCACATTTTCAAATACGACAGATTCTACTCGGTTTTCACCCTTGATTTCCTTGACTACAGAATCCCAGATAAAGCTGATTTTCTCATTCGCAAAGGCTCGGTCTTGTAAAACCTTTTGAGCACGAAGTTGGTCACGACGGTGAACAATGGTAACAGTCTTGGCAAAGCGAGTCAAGAAGAGGGCTTCTTCAACCGCTGAATCTCCACCACCAACTACCAATAAATCTTGGTCACGGAAGAAGGCACCATCACACACGGCACAGTAAGAAACACCACGACTGTTCAGTTCTTCTTCTCCAGGTACTCCCAAAGGACGGTGTTTAGAACCAGTTGCTACGATAACTGTACGTGTTTCATATGTTTGGTCATCAGTCATCACTTTCTTAAAATCACCATGGTCTTGGACATTTTCAACATAAGCATAAATGTGCTCAACACCGAGATTTTCAAGCGGTTCAAACATCTTTTCTGCCAATTCAGGTCCACTAATATTAGCATATCCTGGGTAATTTTCGATATCAGATGTATTATTCATCTGACCACCTGGCAGACCACCTTCAATCAAAGCTACTTTCAAATTGCTTCGAGCAGCATACAAGGCTGCAGTCATCCCTGCAGGTCCAGCACCGATAATAATAGTATCGTACATATAGTTTCCTTCTTTCTTGTTGTAACTATCTTTATTCTAACTCTTTCTTGTCAATCACGCAAGGATTATGCCTTGAAAACAAGAATTAAACTCATAACCGCAAAGGATAATACTGGAACAACCAAGACCCCAATCATAATCATATCATAGAGATGGGCTTGGCGAGCCTTGGCTGTCTTATCAACTCCCGACATGGCTCTCAGTCCAATCCAAATTCCTAAAAAAATCAGGACGAGGATGGTGGTTAAGATCAAACTCTCGAAATATAAAGAAAATAGTTGCAGTAGCATGATTTCTCTCATTTCTATCTTTTTAAAGAGTAAACTCAGCTAGTCCAGCTAACTGAGTTTTTCTTTATCTATTATATCAAATATAAGTCCGTTTGTAACTAGCGAAGAATTCTTTTGTCCGCTCTTCTTTAGGATGGTGGATAATCTCATCTGGTGTTCCAGACTCGATGATTTTCCCCTTATCTAAGAAGAGAATCTTATCAGCCACTTGGGCTACAAAGGACATGTCATGACTGACCAAAATCATGGTCTGACCTGACTTAGCAGCATCTGCAATAGACTTCTCTACTTCACCGACCAATTCTGGGTCAAGGGCTGAAGTTGGTTCATCTAAGAGCAAGACATCTGGTTTCATAGCAAGCGCACGCGCCAAGGCAACCCGTTGCTTTTGTCCACCTGATAAATGGCGAGGGTAATGGTTTTCACGATCAGAAAGCCCAACCTTAGCCAACTCTTCCTTGGCAATCTTAGTCGCTTCTTGGTCAGATAATTTCTTGACAACAACCAAGCCTTCTTTCACATTATCAAGTGCTGTACGGCGCTCAAACAAATTAAACTGCTGAAATACCATAGATAACTTGCGACGTAGGGCAAGGATTTCTTCTTGAGTGATTTTAGAAAAATCAACCGAGAAATCATCAATCTGAATCGAGCCACTATCAGGTGTTTCAAGATAATTGAGACTGCGAAGAAAGGTTGATTTTCCAGCTCCTGAAGAACCAATCAAGGCTACAACTTCCCCTTTTTGAATATCCAAGTCCAGATGATCCAAGACAGTCTGTCCTGAAAAGGATTTGCTTAAATTCGAAATCTTAATCATTAACGAAGGTCTCCTTTCACATCTGTTTGCACTGTATCTGGTGCAGAAATAGCCATTTTTCTCTCGATGAAACGACCAAGGCTCTCAATTCCGATATTGACTACCCAATAAACAAGAGCAACGGAGATGAAGCGCTCAAAATAACGATAATCGGCACCACCCAAAATCTGAGCTTGGGCAAAGACTTCCACAACACCCGCACTAAAGGCTAGGGAAGTTCCCTTGGTCAAGCCGATGAGGGAGTTAATCAAGGTTGGAGTCGCCACAACGGCCGCATTTGGAATAATCACGCGACGATAAACTTGTGCTCGGGTCATCCCCAGACTACGTGCCGCCTCAATCTCACCAGGATTGACTGAGAGAATGGCTGCACGAATGGTTTCACTGGCATAAGCTGCCTCATTGAAAGCAAAAGCAACAATCGCAAAAGCTGCTGCTGGAATGGCATTGATATTGAGACCAGTCCCCCATTGCTGATTGAGGGCTTTCAAAGCCAAAGGAATTCCGTAGTAGGTCAACATGAGCTGCACTAAAATCGGTGTCCCTTTTAAGAAACTAACAAAGAAGGCCTGCAAGGGATATAAAATCTTAACACGATTGATCTTCACAATGGCAAAAAGAAGCGCCAAAACCAAGCCAAAAAAGGCACCACCAATTGTCAACATAATCGTTGTTGGAAGTTGTTGAACAATTCTCGGAATTCCATCAAAGACCGAACGCAAGCTAAAAAGCTTGCCATCCGGAATCAATTGCATCAAGTTTTGATACCAATCTGATGCTAAAATCGTTGTAACATTCATAAAAACATCCTCTCCTGATAATGATTCATTCTACCATACTTCTGCCGTCAATGAAATTATTTGCTACGGTCAGATACAGTCTTTGTCTACCTACTAGTTTATCATACTTTAAAACAGGGAGGTTATATATTTTATCTATCAGAGAGATAAGTAAAAACTATTTCAATCCCAATTCTTCATAAGGTTTTCGATAACCGATTTGTTTAACAGTTCCATTTTCTACTAAAATTGGCCGTTTTAACAACATGCCGTCGCTTGCTAGCAACTCAGCTGCTTCTTGGTTTGACAGACTTCCTACCTTATCTTTTAACCCTAATTCACGGTATTTGATTCCACTGGTGTTAAAAAATTGCTTCAATTCAAACCCTGAGGTTTCCAGCCAGTTTAAAATAACTTCTTGGCTAGGTGTTTCTTCGGCGATATGGACGGCTTTGTAGTCCACACCGAGTTGGTTTAATTCTTGTTTTGCTTTTTTACAAGTTGAACATTTTGGGTATTCGATAAATTCTAACATGTCTTTCACTTTCTATTATTTATATCTTTAAAATCTGCGCCTTCATACTCCAAGAGCCAGGCTTTCTTTTCCACTCCTGCGGCATAACCAGTCAGACGCTTGCCTGCTCCCAGCACACGGTGACAAGGTACTAGAATAGACCAAGGATTGCGTCCTACCGCTCCACCAATTGCTTGAGCAGAAGGCACTTGCAGGTCTTGGGCTATTTGCCCATATGTCACTGTCTGACCATAAGGAATTCCCTGTAAATAGTCCCAAACTCGCTTTTCAAAATCCGTTCCAATTGGAGCCAAGGGCAAGTCGGATAAATCCTTAGGCTTGCCTTTAAAGTAAGCATCTAAGCAAGTAATAACTGGGTCTAAAATGGGATGACTAACAACTGCTTCTATCGTCTCATCTCCTAGTCCCCTCTCAAAATGCTTCTGCTCCTGAACCCAAATTCCATACAAATAATGGTCATCAGCTACGAGAGAAAGGGAGCCAATCGGCGAAGAATAGAGCATTTTTACATACTTCTTTTGCATTATTTCTTTAATTTTTGATAGGCCAAGCGTTCGCCATCAACTGGAACCTTACCAACCTGTTTAAAACCGAGTTTTTCAAAAATATGCTGCATAGCTTTGTTTTCAGCATGCGTATCTGAGCGAAAATCTAGATAATCAAAACCTTCAATCAAGCCCTCTAAAAAGGTTTGAACAACTCCCTGTCCCTGCACATCTGCTGCCACAGCAATACGGTGAAAGACTAGGTACTCTGACTCCCCAACTTGCCAGTTGCCTTCATAAATGGCTTCATAGGCTGCCTCTGGACTCTTGGTCACAGCAGCATAGGCTAGTAGTTCTCCCTCTTCCAAGGCTACATAGGCTTGACCTGAGATAATATCTTCAATAATAATATCAGCATTTGGATAACCATTTTGCCACTGGTCACTACCAGCATCCGCTAAACATTTTTTAGCATCCTCCATCACTTGCATGATGTCATCTACTTCATTTGGAAAAGCTAAACGAATCTCCATCTTTTCTCCTCATTTCTGACTAGTTTCTCCCATCCTAGCATAATTTAAGTCTTTCTACAAGCAGTTAAAACTTGACTTTCTGTTTTTGTTATTTTATAATCTAGTTATTAAAACTAGATAAAAAGGAGTTGAAAATGAAAACTACCTTTTCCTACCCAAAATGGGCAGAAATTCCAAATATTGACCTCTATCTGGACCAGGTTTTACTCTATGTCAATCAGGTCTGTGCCCCTATCTCTCCTGATAAAGACAAAGGCCTGACAGCATCTATGGTTAACAATTATGTCAAACATGGTTACCTGACAAAACCTGACAAGAAAAAATACCAACGTCAACAGATTGCCCGTCTGATTGCTATCACAACCCTCAAGTCTGTATTTTCGATTCAAGAAATCGCTCAGACACTGAATACTCTACAAAGTCAAGCAAGTTCAGAGCAACTCTACGATGCTTTTGTGAACTACATGAACCAAGGAATTGACCCAGCTAACCCTATCATCCAAACCAGCTGCCAAACCGTTAAACTCTATCATCAAACCCTAGCCTTAATCCATCATACTCAAGAGGAGGTAATCCAATGAACACTAGTCTTAAACTCAGCAAACAACTCAGTTTCGGAGAAGAGATTGCTAATAGTGTGACCCATGCTGTGGGTGCAGTCATCATGCTCATCTTACTCCCTATTTCATCCACCTATAGTTACGAAGCACATGGCTTTTTATCCTCTATCGGCGTTTCCATTTTCGTTATCAGTCTCTTTCTCATGTTCCTCTCATCCACCATTTACCACTCTATGGCCTATGGTTCGACCCACAAATACGTCTTGAGAATTATTGACCATTCTATGATTTATGTGGCTATCGCAGGCTCTTATACGCCAGTCGTCTTAACCTTGATGAATAACTGGTTTGGCTATCTGATTATTGCTATCCAATGGGGAACGACCATCTTTGGTATTCTCTATAAAATCCTTGCTAAAAAAGTCAATGAAAAATTTAGCCTTGCTCTTTACCTGATTATGGGCTGGTTGGTTCTGGCTATCATTCCTGCCATTATCAGTCAAACGACACCAATTTTCTGGAGTCTCATGGTAACTGGCGGACTCTCTTATACAGTTGGGGCTGGATTTTACGCCAAGAAAAAACCTTATTTCCACATGATTTGGCATCTCTTTATCCTAGCTGCGTCCGCACTCCAATACATCGCCATTGTTTATTACATGTAAAACTCTAAGCAGGCAGAGCCTGCTTAGAGTTTTATAATCGAATTTCCTAAAGAGGAAGCAATATGAAAGCCGTCATTGCTTGTGCTCATAAGATCTTCAGAATCATTTACAAACTACTCTCCACCAAGCATACTTATCAAAAAGAAAAGGCGCTAGGACTGAGGAAACATTTCTAACGCAAAAACTAAAAAAATTTCAATTATAGTATAGCACAGGAAGTGATTTTTTGCGCTTTTTTACTATCTTTTTTCTTCACATATATTTATAAAGTACTGGTGCAAGCTTACATCATCAGTCAATTCAGGATGAAAAGAAGTTACCAACATATTTTTTTCTTGGGCTGCAACGATTTGATTATTCACTGTTGCTAGAATTTCTACATCTTCTCCAACACTGCTGATAATTGGACCACGGATAAAGGTCATTGGAATCTGACCAACTCCCTTACATTCTGCTTCCGTATAGAAACTTCCTAGTTGGCGTCCATAGGCATTGCGCTCGACCACCATATCCATTGTTCCAAGATGACTCTCGTCCTGAGAAGTGATTTCCTTAGCCAGCAGGATCAAGCCCGCACAGGTTCCAAAGACTGGTAAACCAGATAAAATAGCTTCTCTTATAGGAGTCATCATATGTTGATCTCGTAAGAGCTTGCCCATGGTTGTAGACTCTCCTCCAGGTAATATCAAGCCAGACAGTTCATTTTGATATTTCTGGAAATCTTCTAAATTTCTGAGTTCGACACTATCGACTCCTAATTTTTCTAGCACTTTTACATGTTCTGCAAAGGCACCTTGCAAGGCCAATATTCCGATTTTCATCTATTTTCCTCTCTCTGCCATGAGAATTTGGATTTCATTTTCATTGATACCAACCATGGCTTCTCCTAAATCTTCAGAGATTTGAGCCAGTATTTGAGGATTACGGAAGTTAGTCACAGCCTTAACAATGGCACTCGCTCGTTTAACAGGATCTCCTGACTTGAAAATACCTGAACCGACAAAGACCCCCTCTGCCCCTAACTGCATCATCAGCGCAGCATCTGCTGGTGTTGCAACGCCTCCAGCTGCGAAGTTTACAACTGGCAATTTTCCATGTTCATGGACATATTGAACCAATTCTACAGGGACTTGCAAGTCCTTAGCAGCAACATAAAGTTCGTCCTCACGTAGGTTTTGAACACGGCGAATTTCCTGATTCATCATACGCATATGGCGAACAGCTTGGACAATATCTCCTGTACCCGGTTCTCCTTTAGTACGAATCATGGAAGCACCTTCAGCGATACGACGCAAGGCTTCCCCCAAGTCCTTGGCACCACAAACAAAAGGTACTTGAAATTCTTTCTTGTCCACATGGAAACGATCGTCAGCTGGAGATAAAACTTCACTCTCATCGATATAGTCAATCTCAATAGCCTCTAAAATCTGAGCTTCAACAAAATGCCCGATTCTAACCTTAGCCATCACTGGAATGCTAACCGCTTCTTGGATTTCCTTAATCATCTTTGGATCACTCATACGGGAAACACCACCAGCTGCACGAATATCAGCTGGAATCCGCTCCAAAGCCATAACAGCAGCCGCACCAGCAGCCTCTGCAATACGAGCCTGTTCAGGATTTTGAACGTCCATGATAACCCCACCTTTGAGCATCTGTGCCAAATTTTTATTTAATTCATAACGATTTTCAGTCATTTGTTTTATCCTCATCATTTATATTGGTAGCTACCATTTCATTTTAAAATAGAACAGAGTGAATCACAAGATAAAAAAAGAAGAATTGTATGGGTACAGATTGAATCGAGTAGGGGCTAAGACTAGTCCCTCTCACACCACCGTAGGTGCCGTTCGGCATAGGGCAGTTCAACTAATACTCATATCTATTTTCAAAAAGCATTCTGGTTCATTCTCTTTTAACGATGGACTTTACAACACTCCTCTCTAATCCTTGTATGATCTCTTGAAATGTATCAATGCCAGCTTCCAAGGTTTGAAATGCTTTATTCTGGAAGCCACCTTCACCAAGCTCTTTCTGCATCTGTTCAATAGGATTCATCTCTGGCCTGTATGGGGGAATAAAGGGAAAGCCAATATGATTTGGAATAGTTAAGCTACTTGATGGATTCCCTAGGGCATGATCCATGACTAGTAAAATAAAATCAGTTGGATAGGCCTGTGACAGTTCTTGTAAACAAGCTTTCCTCCATTCAGTATGGCATCCTCCGGCAAGCAGGAAAAAAGATGCTCCTCTATAAGCATCAACAGCTCTCTAACAGTAAGAGAATTCATGCACGGAATGACTATGGACAGGAGGACCTATTCCTTTAGGTGGCTAACAAGATCCTAGTTTACTGCCTATCCGAAACCAGCCTCATCTTTGATGCATGAACCCAAGCTTACGAAAGCATCTACTATCTTTAAAGCGTTTTCTTACCTTCTTGAATAGAGATGGGATGTTTAGACGCGGCAATGGTTTGAGCGCCTGCTTTCTTAGGATCTAGGGCAACAGTGCGCCAGCTATGTCGCTTCAACAGTTGACAGAAAGCATCACCTGTGTAGGAACGACTAATCTCCTTTTGATAGGACTGAAGAAATGGAGTATCACTAAACCTCCTGAGAAACAATCTCTAGAACACTTGTCCTACAACGGCCTGTATATCCTAGTCCGGTACGTTATAAGCAATGAATTCATTTTTATTACAATTCAATCTAGATTTTGCAGGAAATCTACTGTAACAACTTCCTCTTCCTCTGAAGTTTTCAAATGACCGGAAAACTATCTATTCCTTGACTGTCATATAAACGTGGTTACAACCACCACATCTTTCTTGAAGGAGAGAGTCCGAACCTAACTCCTCATCCTTCTTTAAATTTCACCAAACTACAGTCTAGACGCTCTATCATCTCTTGATAGGATTTTCCCATCAAACAAAGCAGAACGATTGGAAGACTTTGTGTTAGAGGCTTAGTAAGGTCTTTAAAGAGAAAGGTGATTTCTTGTTTAGCTAATTTCATGTTACTATCGTACAATGCTTTTTGAAGTATGTCTAGTATTAACCACTCTTTTCATCACCCCACTACAAGTTGATAAAGAGCCACAAAACTTCAAGACTTTTCTAAGTATTTTCGATATAAGCATTAAATATATTTCAGAAAAAGCAACATTAACCTCCCTTAACTGAAACAAACTCAAGTTCACTAAATTGATTAATAATTCTTTTCAAGTCTTTATCTGCTTTTTTCTCTGACACATCATATTCAGATGTTAATTTTCTCAATAAGTGGTCATATGAAATTGAAGTATCAATTTTAGACCATATAAAAAGATTTCTCTCTCCATCACTTATAACATTGATTTTACTTCGAGTATCCTTTAAATTATCATTAATATCAATTCCATTAATTGTAATTTCTCCTGAATCTTGTTTTAGAAGCGTTGTCATCATTTTTATTAAGGTTGTTTTGCCTGCCCCATTTTCTCCTAAAACTCCAATTATTTTTCCTCTTGGAATTTTTAATGAAACATTATTAATAGCTTACTTTTTCTTTTTAGTAAATTAATCTTCGTTTTTGTAAGATAACTTTTAGATACATTTTTTACTTCTAACATCGGAATTCTCCTAAATTGTTAAATATTCGATCACTTTCTTCTCCACCTTTTTATAGCTGAGCAAGCCAATCACAATAAAAACTAATGAGAGAAGTAAAACTTTAAAAATCAATAGACATAGTTGAAGCGATTCCAAATCTCCAGAAGATATTAGTCTAACTATCTCTAAGCCATAAGTAATTGGTAATAAATCACCAACACATTTTAGAAAATCAAGAAGCACTGTCCTAGGAAATGTAACACCAGATACTAAAAATATCAAAATAAATAACGTATTCTGACTTATAAATGTATCTCTTAACCAGAGCATTATGTTAGCAACAAAAACACTCATAGAAAATGATATTAAAACAATAACAATATAACTCAACAGCCAATAGGATATTGGAGTTGCCATGAACTTTGCACCGAGCAAAATAGAAATAATAAAAAGTGAACAAAACTCCATAAAAGTTCTTCCAAGCTGTTCAATGAACACGCCTATATAATAGCTGAAAATACTATATGGAGTTATAAATAAGCTTTCCAAGGTTCCCTCTCGGACCTCAACCATCAATGAACGCCCTACATTCATCAAAATAGCAACAGCAACATTGTAGTAAAGCATCCCAGCAGCAGCGAAAGTAAAATAATCAATCACTTCTACTTGACTAACTACTAATTTGTTATTAAAAAGATAATGAGCAATTAACCAATACCCTAAAAGCTGAAAAATGGCATCTAACAATCGATTCAGGAATAGAGCTACTGGAAAAAATCTAGTATACATTTGCAAATTTCTAATTATTAATGCCTTAATCAACTTTCGATAATCTCCATTTCTACTCTTTTATAATCGTGCCAATCTCACCTCCTGATAAAAGAAGTGCATTCGCATCATCAGTATCAATATGCATTTCCAATCTATATTTATCACTCACTCTGCAATGAACATCATGCAAAGTAGCACTTTTTTCGCTTTTTACTTCAACAGAAACTATATCTCCATTTTTAAGACCCATTTCCTCAGCTTCTTCTGTGGCAAAGTGAATATGTCTATTAGCAATAATGCACCCTTCATCTAAATTAACTCTTCCATTAGGTCCTATAATGGTAATCGGTGAAGAGTTTTCAATCTCACTCGAAGTACGTACTGGTGGAGTTATCTTTAATAATCTAGAATCTGTTTTAGAAACCTCAACTTGTGTATAAGGACGAATTGGTCCTAATACCCTGACACGATTAATCTCGCCAGATGCCGACTGAATTGTAACCTGTTCTTCAGCAGCGAATTCACCAGGCTGATACAAATCTTTTAACTTGTTTAGTTGGTATCCTTCACCAAATAAAATATCTAAATGTTCCCTCTTTAAATGAACATGTCTAGCAGAAATGTTAATGATTACTTGATTAATTTCCATGATAATTTATCTCCTTTTCCTATTTATAATACCATATTTTTTTCTGATTCATTATACTCAAAATGAATCAAAGCCTCTTTATTCAGATACATACCCTCTTCATTGAGTAAATGATTCAAATCAGAGTTCCATTGTGACGGTTTATCTCCTATACTTTCTAAGTTCTCAACAAAAGTATAGATATAAAAGTTTGTTGCTCTATATTTTTCACCTCCTATATTAAAATCTCTAAATAAGCTTATTGCTAATATTTTATAGTCGCTTAGTTTCAAACAAGCATGTTATAATAAAGCTATGCATGTAGTACAGATTTTAAACAGCGAGCATTAGATTACATCAAAGAGGGGGCACAGCCATGTCGAGGCAGCCAAGGTTTTTGATGTCGGCGTCAGAACTCTCTTCACATGGAAAAAGAACTTACGTGAACA
>NZ_VMKU01000089.1:0-25766 GCF_013276315.1 Streptococcus sp. 2741
GTTTTATTGCAATCTAGCAAATCCATGATTTCCTTATAACTCTTTTCTTTTGAGCGAAAATAAATAATCTGTAGACGTTTGTGATATTTGGCGTACGATGAATCTCTTAGGAGTTGTTCAATTTTTTGTGTTTCTTCGTTTGTAAGTTTCATAACTACTATTATAAGATGTTTTTTGATTTTAGGATAGTATCAATGCTTTCGACTTGGCTGATATTTATGGTCGTGGTCGTTGTGAAGAACTGCTAGGTCTTGTCCTAAAAAATCGTCCAGATTTAAGAGAAAAGATGTGGATTCAGTCCAAATGTGGCATTCGCATTGAAGAATTTACCTATTTTGATTTTTCTAAGGACTATATTATAAAATCAGTTGACGGTATTTTGCAAAGATTGAAGATTGATCATCTAGATAGCTTGCTTCTTCATCGACCAGATGCTTTGATGGAATCTGACCAAGTAGCAGAAGCCTTTGATCTCCTTTATAAACAAGGTAAGGTTCGAGATTTTGGAGTTTCTAATCAAAATCCTATGATGATGGAGTTGCTTAAAAAAGATGTCAAGCAGCCGTTAGCTGTTAATCAGCTACAATTGAGTGCGGCTTTTACTCCAGGATTCGAATCAGGTTTTCATGTTAATATGGAAGATAGTCAAGCAGCTATTCGAGATGGCAGCATTTTTGAATATTGCAAATTACACGATGTGGTCATTCAAGCCTGGTCTGTCTTACAATTCGGGTATTTTAAAGGGAATTTTGTTGGAAATGAGAAATTTCAAGCTTTAAATCAAGTACTTGATCGTTTAGCTATTAAATATGGAGTAACCCCTTCAACTATTGCCATTTCTTGGATATTGCGTTATCCAGCAAAAATGCAGGCAGTCGTAGGTACCACAAATCCTAATCACTTGAGAGAAGTTAGCCAAGCGGCAAACTTTAGCTTAACAAGAAAAGAATGGTATGAAATTTATCTTGCAGCAGGGAATAATTTGCCGTAAGTAGAAGCAGATGTAAATAAATCACAGTCAAAAAGCCGTTGCAAAGCGGTTTTTTTGTTATAATGAAGGGAAGAATTATTGATTTTAAAGGAGAATAACATGACTTTTGAAGAAATCCTGCCTGGGTTAAAGGCTAAGAAAAAATATGTACGAACTGGTTGGGGAGGTGCTGAAAACTATGTCCAACTTTTTGACACTATCGAGCAAAATGGGGTTGCACTTGAAGTGACGCCCTACTTCCTAATCAACGTTTCTGGCGAAGGAGAAGGTTTTTCCATGTGGAGTCCGACACCTTGTGATGTTTTGGCGACGGATTGGGTAGAAGTGCATGACTAGACGCGTATTGATTACGGGAGTAAGTTCAGGGATTGGTCTGGCTCAGGCTCGACTCTTTTTAGAGAAGGGCTATCAAGTTTATGGAGTTGACCAAGGTGAAAATCTACTCTTAGAGGGTGATTTTCACTTTTTACAGAGAGATTTGACCTTGGACTTGGAACCTATTTTTGACTGGTGTCCTCAGGTTGAGGTTTTGTGCAATACTGCTGGAGTTTTGGATGATTACAAACCACTGTTGGAACAATCAGTGCAGGAAATTCAGGAGATTTTTGAAATCAACTACGTTACTCCAGTAGAGTTGACTCGGTATTATTTGACACAAATGCTAGAGAATAAAAAAGGAATCATTATCAATATGTGCTCCATTGCTTCTAGCCTAGCAGGTGGAGGTGGTCACGCCTATACTTCATCTAAGCATGCCTTGGCTGGATTTACCAAGCAGTTGGCTCTAGATTATGCAGAAGCTGGGATTCAGGTCTTTGGTATCGCTCCAGGAGCAGTCAAGACGGCTATGACCGCTGCGGATTTTGAGCCAGGAGGCTTAGCTGACTGGGTGGCTAGTGAAACACCAATCAAGCGCTGGATTGAACCAGAGGAAATAGCAGAGCTTAGCCTTTGCTTAGCTAGTGGAAAAGCAAGCGCCATGCAAGGACAAATCTTGACAATAGATGGCGGCTGGTCTTTGAAGTAGGAGGATCTGATGGAAGTCAAAAGACACTTTGGAGTCTACGCTGTTTGCTTAGAAAATGGGAAGTTACTCTGCATTGAAAAAACGAGAGGCCCTTATCAAAATCGGTATGATCTACCTGGAGGCAGTCAGCAACTTGGTGAAGGACTGACGGAAACGCTGACTAGAGAAGTTATGGAAGAGACGGGATTTACTGTTAGAAGCTACTCTAATCCTCGAATCTACGATGTTTTCGTCAGAGAAGAGTTAACAAATTTTATGGTTCACCATGTCATGGCCTTGTATGATGTAGAAATGAATGAGAGTGCACCTCAAGTTACGACTTCGGAAGCTGTGTCTGATGGTGCGAATGATTCACTTGGATATATTTGGATGGATATTCAAGAGATTACAGAAGAAAATGTATCGCCATTAGTCTTGAAGGTTAAGTCTGAATTATTAGGACTTCCAGAACTGGACAAGACTTCTTACATGAATTGGAAGGTGAAGTAGGAGGATAATGGAACTATTTAAAACATGGAAGAAAAATATGGTTCTCTATGGTCTTAAATCTCAAATTGGAACTGTCTACCGAAACAATGATAGGACAACAAGCTTTTATGATGTTGGGAATTTTCTATACCTAGCAGGGGAGTTGGATTCCAGATTTTGGGAAGATTTTGTTAGAAAATATGGTTTAGATTATAAGATTATTATTTCAGAAAATACTAATTGGCAAGATTTTCTGCATCGAAAAGTGGGGCTAAATTCTTTTACTCGCTATTCTTTTAAAGATAAGGCAAATTTTCAAGTTGAATTTTTAAATAATCTAGTTACTCATTTAGAGGAAGGTTACAATATTGTGCCTATTGATAATCATATTTATAACTGCTTTTCTACGGAAGAATGGTCACAGGATTTACAGGGGGATTTTGAGTCCTATCAGGATTTTGTTTTAAAAGGTGGATTTGGCTTTGTGATTCTTAAAAATAATGAACTGATTGCTGGGATTTCCTCAGGGTTAGTTTACCGTAAAGCAGTTGAAGTGGAAGTTGCAACTAGAGCAAACGAACAAGGAAATGGATTTGCTAAAAAACTTGGTGCTGCAATGATTCTAGAGAGTTTAAATAGGGATATGTTTCCACTTTGGGATGCTCATAATGAGGCTTCCAAAAAAGTAGCAGAATTTTTAGGATATGAGTTAGCTGAACCTTATGAAGCTTTTGAACTAGAGGAAATTTTGATATAATTATATATGATGTTGTATCTTTTAAGACGAGGTGAATGGCTATGAAAAATCAACTTGCCCTTAGTGGCGAAAAAATTCTTGAAAAAATTTATCCTCAACTATTTCACCACGTCGGCATGATTCGTGGGGAATATTTGTTGAGAGAGCTTAATCAAAACATCATATTAGCAAGTTGTCAGCAATTTGTAAAAGATTATCTAGAGACTATCTGCTCCCTGTACTCAGATGAAGAAGTTTGGTATCGTTTTACTGAATTAACGAATACAGAAGCCAATTGTTTAGTGGGGACTAAAGAGTTTTTTGACGAAGGGCATCCCTTGTTTGGCTATAGAGGAACCAGGCGTTTACTGGCGTGTTTGGATGAATTTCAGGCTGAAGCACATGTCGTTACAGAAGTTTATCAAACCAACCCCAATCTATCTGTTATCTTTCCTTTTGTCAATGATGCCGACCAATTAAAACAAGCTATTACAGTATTGCGTCAGTATGGCTTTACTGGGAAAGTCGGAACGATGATTGAATTACCGTCAGCGTATTTTGACTTATCTAGTATACTGGAAACGGGCATTTCAAAGATTGTAGTTGGAATGAATGATTTGACTTCCTTTGTTTTTGCGACTATGAGAAACAGTCAATGGCATGATATGGAAAGTCCAATAATGTTAGATATGCTAAGAGATATGCAGGATAAAGCAAGAATTAAAAATATTGACTTTGCTGTGGCAGGTTATCTGAATACTTCTTCCATACAAAAAATGAATCAGATGGGGATTGAGTGCATTATCCACTATAGTTCTATTCCAGCGATTTTTAATTTAGAGATTGACCATCCAGACCACCTCGAACGTGTAAAAGAAGAAAGTAAAAAATTACAAAGGAGCACCCATGACACCGCAAGAAATGTGGAATAAATACAAACAAATCAATCCTTCTATCGGAGATGAAATCGATGCTTGGTCTTTTGGAGTGGAACCAGACCTTTTAGCAGATTTGGTTTTAAGAGGCGAAAAGACTGCAACAGCATCAGCCTACGATCTCTATGCACTAGAAGACGAGTCTCTTCCTCAAGAAGGAACTTTTGATGTCATTTTAGATAGTCAAAATCAGGCTGTCTGTATTGTTGAAATTACAAAGGTTTCTGTCCAGCCCTTCAATCAAGTTTCTGCTGATCATGCCTTTAAGGAAGGGGAAGGTGACAAATCCCTAGCCTATTGGCGCCAGGTTCATGAGGATTTTTTCAGAGACTGCTTGGGTGAAGCAGGATTGACTTTTACACCTGAAAGCAAGGTTGTTTTAGAAGAATTTCGCAAGGTCTACCCACTGTAGACTGTTAGACGGAAGAAAGTTTTGGAAATCGCCGTCCAATCCTTTTTTCTCAAGCAAAATATGATATAATAAGTTTGTTTGAAGAAGAGCAGCAGCTCTTAAACTTAGAATAGGAGAAAACTATGCAAGCAGTTGAACATTTTATTAAGCAATTTGTTCCTGAACATTACGATTTATTTTTAGACTTGAGTCGTGAGACCAAGACGTTTTCAGGGAAGGTGACCATCACTGGTCAAGCACAGAGTGACCGCATTTCCCTTCATCAAAAAGACTTGGAAATCGCTTCTGTAGAAGTTGCAGGTCAAGCTCGTCCATTTACAGTTGACCATGACAATGAAGCTCTTCATATTGAATTAGCTGAGGCTGGTCAAGTTGAAGTGGCTATCGCTTTCTCAGGAAAAATTACAGACAACATGACAGGGATTTACCCTTCTTATTATACAGTTGATGGAGTCAAGAAGGAGGTCTTGTCTACTCAGTTTGAGAGCCATTTTGCGCGCGAAGCTTTCCCATGTGTGGATGAGCCTGAAGCCAAAGCAACTTTTGACCTCTCTCTTTGCTTTGACCAAGCAGAAGGTGAATTGGCCTTGTCAAACATGCCAGAAATCGATGTTGAAAACCGTAAGGAAACAGGTATCTGGAAGTTTGAGACAACACCTCGCATGTCTTCTTACTTGTTGGCCTTTGTTGCTGGTGATTTGCAAGGGGTGACCACTAAAACTAAGAATGGTACCCTCGTTGGTGTATACTCTACCAAAGCACATCCACTTTCTAACCTTGATTTCTCTTTGGACATTGCCGTTCGCTCTATCGAGTTTTACGAAGATTACTACGGAGTCAAGTATCCAATCCCTCAATCTCTCCATATCGCCCTTCCTGACTTCTCAGCTGGAGCTATGGAAAACTGGGGTCTTGTGACCTACCGTGAAGTTTGCTTAATTGTAGATGAAAACTCTACATTTGCCAGTCGTCAACAAGTTGCCCTTGTTGTGGCACATGAATTGGCTCACCAATGGTTTGGTAACCTCGTAACTATGAAATGGTGGGATGACCTTTGGCTCAATGAAAGCTTTGCTAACATGATGGAATATGTCTGTGTGGATGCCATTGAGCCAAGCTGGAATATCTTTGAAGATTTCCAAACAGGTGGAGTACCTCACGCTCTTGAACGCGATGCGACTGATGGTGTTCAGTCTGTTCACGTCGAAGTCAAACACCCAGATGAAATCAATACGCTCTTTGATGGCGCTATCGTCTATGCCAAAGGAAGCCGTCTCATGCACATGCTTCGTCGTTGGCTAGGTGATGCCGATTTTGCCAAAGGTTTGCATGCCTACTTTGAAAAACATCAGTACAGCAATACCATTGGTAGTGACCTTTGGGATGCTCTTGGTCAAGCATCTGGCCGTGATGTCGCAGCTTTCATGGATTCTTGGTTGGAACAGCCTGGTTACCCAGTTCTTACTGTCAAAGTTGAAAATGATGTCTTGAAGATTTCACAAAAACAATTCTTCATCGGTGAGAACGAAGACAAGAACCGTCTCTGGGTGGTGCCCCTCAATAGCAACTGGAAAGGCTTGCCTGATACACTCGAAACTGAAAGTATCGAAATCCCTGGCTATGCAGCTCTTCTTGCTGAGAATGAAGGAGCTCTTCGTCTCAACACTGAAAATACTGCCCACTATATTACCGACTATCAAAGAGACTTGTTAGAAGCTGTTCTTGCTGAGCTAGAGACACTTGATAACACAAGCAAACTGCAAATTGTTCAAGAACGTCGTTTGTTGGCTGAGGCAGGGCACATTTCTTATGCAGACTTGCTTCCAGTTCTTGATAAACTTGCTAAGGAAGAGTCTTATCTGGTGGTTTCAGCTGTTTCTCAAGTGATTTCAGCCCTTGAGCGCTTTATTGATGAAGGAACGGATGCTGAAAGAGCCTTCAAAGCCTTGGTTGCTAAATTGGCTCGTCATAACTATGACCGTCTTGGTTTTGAAGCTAAAGACGGAGAATCAGATGAGGATGAATTGGTTCGTCAGCTGGCTGTTTCGATGATGATTCGCTCAAATGATGCAGAAGCTAGTCAAGTCGCTATCCAAATCTTTGCAACACACAAGGAGAATCTTGCAGGACTCCCAGCAGCTATTCGCTCACAAGTTCTGATTAATGAGATGAAACATCATGAGACTAAAGACTTGTTAGCACTTTATCTTGATACTTATACGCATGCAACAGATGCTGTCTTTAAACGCCAGTTGGCAGCAGCTCTTGCATACAGTACAGATGCGGACAATATCCAAACCTTGATTGCTGCTTGGAAGGACAAATTTGTGGTCAAACCACAGGACTTGTCTGCTTGGTATTACCAATTCCTAGCTCATCAAGCAACTCAGAAAACAGCTTGGTCTTGGGCGCGTGAAAACTGGGCTTGGATTAAGGCAGCCCTTGGTGGAGATATGAGCTTTGATAGCTTTGTTATCCTTCCTGCTCATGTATTTAAGACTCAGCAACGCTTGGCGGAATACAAGGAGTTCTTTGAGCCGCAACTTTGTGACCTTGCTCTTAGCCGTAACATCGGTATGGGAATCAAGGAAATTGCAGCGCGTGTTGACTTGATTAGCCGTGAAAAAGCTGCAGTCGAAGCAGTTGTTCTTCAATACGGAAATGCATAAATAAGCCTAAAATAAAAAGAAAACTCAGCTATCTCATGTAAAATGCAGAGAGTTGAGTTTTTTTTAAGGCAAATTTGGTATAATAGTTTTAATAAGGAGGAGTTTCTCATGATAAAAATCTTATTGGTTGAGGATGACCTAGGCCTGTCAAATTCAGTATTTGACTTTTTAGACGATTTTGCGGATGTCATGCAGGTATTTGATGGAGAAGAAGGTCTCTACGAAGCTGAAAGTGGTGTCTATGACTTGATTTTGCTTGATTTGATGTTGCCAGAAAAAAATGGCTTCCAAGTCTTGAAAGAATTGCGTGAAAAGGGGATTACGACTCCAGTTCTGATCATGACTGCCAAGGAAAGTTTGGATGACAAGGGACATGGATTTGAACTGGGAGCAGATGATTATCTGACCAAACCTTTCTACTTAGAAGAACTCAAAATGCGGATTCAGGCCCTTCTCAAACGTTCAGGTAAGTTTAATGAAAACACCTTGACTTATGGAAATATTGTAGTTAATTTGTCAACCAATACTGTTAAGGTTGAAGATACTCCAGTCGAATTACTGGGGAAAGAGTTTGATTTATTGGTTTATTTCCTTCAAAATCAAAATGTGATTTTGCCTAAGACGCAGATTTTTGATCGTCTATGGGGATTTGATAGTGACACAACGATTTCAGTTGTCGAAGTTTATGTTTCAAAAGTCCGTAAGAAATTAAAAGGAACCACTTTTGCAGAGAATTTGCAAACCTTGCGCAGTGTTGGGTATATTTTAAAAGATGTTCAGTAAACTAAAAAAAACATGGTATGCGGATGATTTTAGTTATTTTATCCGCAACTTTGGTGTCTTCACTCTGATTTTCTCTACAATGACTCTGATTATTTTGCAGGTCATGCATTCGAGTCTCTATACTTCGGTGGATGATAAACTCCACGGACTGAGTGAAAATCCTCAAGCAGTTATTCAACTGGCAGTGAATAGGGCAACAGAAGAGATTAAAGATTTAGAAAATGCTAGGGCGGACGCTAGTAAAGTAGAAATAAAACCTAATGTCAGTTCCAATACGGAAGTCATTCTCTTTGATAAGGACTTTACTCAACTTCTTTCTGGAAATCGATTTTTGGGCTTGGATAAGATTAGGTTAGAGAAAAAAGAACTAGGCCATATCTACCAGATTCAGGTTTTTAATAGCTATGGGCAGGAAGAAATCTATCGCATGATTTTGATGGAAACCAATATCAGTTCGGTTTCAACCAATATCAAGTATGCAGCTGTCTTGATTAATACCAGTCAGTTGGAGCAGGCCAGTCAAAAGCATGAGCAATTGATTGTCGTTGTGATGGTAAGTTTCTGGATTTTGTCTTTGCTTGCAAGTCTTTATCTAGCTCGGGTTAGTGTTCGACCCCTGCTTGAGAGCATGCAGAAGCAGCAGTCCTTTGTGGAAAATGCCAGTCATGAGTTACGGACTCCACTTGCAGTTTTGCAAAATCGCTTAGAGACCCTTTTCCGTAAGCCAGAAGCTACCATTATGGATGTGAGCGAAAGTATTGCATCGAGTTTGGAAGAAGTCCGAAATATGCGTTTTTTGACGACAAACTTGCTGAACTTAGCTCGGAGAGATGATGGGATTAAGCCGGAGCTTGCAGAAGTTCCAACTAGTTTTTTCAATACGACTTTCACAAACTATGAGATGATTGCTTCGGAAAATGATCGTGTCTTCCGTTTTGAAAATCGTATCCATCGTCCGATTGTCACAGACCAGCTTCTCTTGAAGCAGTTGATGACTATCCTATTTGATAATGCTGTCAAGTATACTGAAGAGGATGGTGAAATTGATTTTCTTATCTCGGCGACCGATCGTAATCTGTATTTACTGGTTTCTGATAATGGAGTCGGTATTTCGACAGAAGATAAAAAGAAAATTTTTGATCGTTTTTATCGAGTGGACAAGGCTAGAACTCGTCAAAAAGGTGGTTTCGGTTTAGGATTATCTCTGGCCAAGCAAATTGTAGATGCGCTTAAAGGAACCATTACTGTTAAAGATAATAAACCCAAGGGAACAATCTTTGAAGTGAAGATTGCCATCCACACACCATCGAAAAAGAAAAAATAAAAAGAGTCTGGGGCAAAAGTCTAACCTTAAATATAAAAAGCGAACAAAACAAGTTATCTGACACTCAGAATTCTGTTTTGTTCGCTTTTTTGTCTAATCTATCGATTTTAAAAACTTATAATAAAGAATTCCTAAAATCAAAATCCTTTTGTCCCAGACTCTTTTGGATTTATTTTCTACGTTTTCGTTTGATAATAGACCGTTGAACTTTTAAAACAAGTAAGCTGGATCCGATTGCTGCGGCAAAGGCAAGAGCAGTTGATAATTTTAATGCTAAAAAGATAAAACTAAAGATAGCAATACAGATACAAAAAACAGCGATATTAACAAAAAATAAAATTTCTTTGAGATTGCTATCAGCTTGTGCTTCAGGTGCATAAGCTTGATAATGAGGAAGTTGCTGGTTTAATTCTTCTTGATAGTCTACCTCATAGGATTGTAATTTTCTTACGGGCATGATTCTCTCCTTAACAGTACATACCTATTTTATCATTTTTTCGGCAGAGAATTATTACAGAAAGGTTACAAAAAGAATAAAGTCCCTTTTCATTTTCAAAGCATGGCTGATTTGCTAGAAATGTGGTATAGTTTTTCCTATGGAAAAGATTATCATTACAGCAACTGCTGAAAGTATTGAACAAGTCGAACAACTACTCGAAGCTGGCGTAGACCGTATCTATGTCGGTGAGAAAGATTTTGGCCTTCGTCTGCCAACAACCTTTAGTCATGACCAATTGCGTGAAATCGCTAAGTTGGTTCATGATGCTGGTAAGGAATTGCTCGTTGCGGTCAATGCTCTCATGCACCAAGATATGATGGACCGTATCAAGCCTTTCCTTGATTTCTTGGAAGAAATTAAGACAGACTACATTACGATTGGGGATGCAGGTGTCTTTTACGTAGTCAACCGCGATGGTTACTCCTTTAAGACTATCTACGATGCTTCAACTATGGTGACAAGCAGTCGTCAGATTAACTTCTGGGGACAAAAGGCTGGCGCATCTGAAGCTGTTTTGGCGCGTGAAATTCCATCGGCTGAACTCTTCAAAATGCCAGAGATTTTGGAAATTCCTGCTGAAGTTTTGGTTTACGGTGCCAGTGTCATCCATCATTCTAAACGTCCGCTCTTGCAAAATTACTATAACTTTACACATATCGATGATGAAAAGACTCGCAAGCGTGACTTTTTCTTGTCTGAGCCAAGTGATCCTGAGAGTCACTATTCCATTTTTGAAGACAATCATAGGACCCACATCTTTGCCAACAATGACCTTGATTTGATGATCAAATTAACAGAATTGGTAGAGCATGGTTTTACTCACTGGAAGCTAGAAGGGCTCTACACTCCTGGTCAGAACTTTGTTGAGATTGTAAAACTCTTTATCCAAGCTCGTAGCTTGATCCAAGAGGGTAACTTTAGCCATGACCAAGCCTTCTTGCTGGATGAAGAAGTGCGCAAGTTACATCCTAAAAACCGTTTCCTTGATACAGGATTTTATGATTACGATCCTGACATGGTTAAATAAAGTAAATGATTCGTTGAGAGAAGGAAGATGCAAATATTTCTTCTCTCAATTTTTCTTATTCTCCAATATTTTCAAAAAAATCAGCAGGCTAGGATGCTCTGTTTGCTGGGATTTTTAACACAAGTAACCTTCTTGAGTTTGAAAATTATCACATGTTTGCAGGTGCCAAATGGCCCTTTTTTTGGTATAATTTTTTATAATGAAAACGATTGGTAATCGCTATGTTGTGGTGGATTTAGAGGCAACTAGCACAGGTAGTAAGGCTAAAATTATCCAAGTGGGAATTGTCGTGATTGAGGACGGAAAAATCGTTGATCACTATACGACGGATGTCAATCCACATGAACCCTTGGATGCTCATATCAAAGAACTGACAGGATTGACAGACCAACGTCTGGCGCAAGCACCTGATTTTTCGCAAGTTGCTAGAAAAATCTTTGACTTGGTAGAGGATGGGATTTTTGTAGCCCACAATGTTCAGTTTGATGCCAATCTTTTGGCGGAAAATTTATTTTTTGAAGGTTATGAGCTAAGAAATCCTCGTGTTGATACGGTCGAATTGGCTCAGGTCTTTTTCCCTGAACTGGAAAAATATAGTTTGCCGATATTGTGCCGAGAATTAGGAATTCCTCTTAAACACGCACACACAGCCCTTTCAGATGCCCAAGCTACAGCAGAATTACTTCTTTTTTTACGGGAAAAGATGACCCAGCTTCCTAAAGGACTCTTGGAACGCTTGCTGGAAATGGCTGACGCCCTCCTATATGAGTCCTACCTGGTTATTGAAGAAATTTATCGCAGCCAATCTATTCTGAGTTCTTCAGATTTGGTCCAAGTTCAAGGACTGTATTTCAAGAAAACTGCAGATCCCATGGAGTCACGAAAACTATCTCAAGATTTTTCTAAAAATATTTCTCTGTTGAATCTTGAAGTGAGGGAGGAGCAAGAGAGTTTTGCTAAAGAAGTCGGTTTGTTATTGAAGGATGAGCCTATATCATTAATTCAAGCGCCGACAGGAATTGGGAAAACATATGGCTATCTCTTACCCGCTTTGTCCCAAGTGGAAAATCGTCAGATTGTCCTTAGCGTTCCGACAAAGATTCTTCAAAATCAAATCATGGAAGAAGAAGGTAAACGTCTCAAGGAAGTGTTCCATATAGATATTCGTAGTTTAAAGGGGCCTCAAAATTATTTGAAGTTGGATGCCTTTTATCGTTCCTTGCAGGAAAATGATGAAAATCGCTTATTTAGACGCTTTAAAATGCAAGTCTTGGTCTGGCTGACAGAGACAGAAACGGGGGATTTGGATGAAATTGGTCAACTCTACCGTTACCAACATTTTCTAACAGATCTTCGTCATGACGGGAATTTATCATCTCAAAGCTTATTTGTGACGGAAGATTTTTGGAAACGTAGTCAAGAAAGAGCACAAACCTGCAAGCTTTTAGTGACCAATCATGCCTATCTTGTAACCAGACTTGAAGATAATCCTGAATTTGTCAGTGACCGTTTACTGATTATCGATGAAGTTCAAAAAGTTTTGTTGGCTTTAGAAAATCTGCTTCAAGAGACCTACGATATCCAGTCTATTATCGATTTGCTTGATAAGGCCTTACTGGAGGAGCAAAATAAGGTCCAGCAACGAATACTAGAAAGTATTCGCTTTGAGTGCTTCTACTTGATAGAACAATTTCAGTCTGGTAAATCTAGGAAAAATATCTTAGATTCTCTAGCCAATCTCCATCAGTATTTTTTAGAATTAGAAGTAGAAGGCTTTGAGGAGCTGGTCCGCTATTTTACAGCTGACCGAGATTACTGGCTTGAAGCAACTGAAACGAGTCAAAAGAAAATTCAGATTTCTTCTACAAAATCTGGCCGTATTCTTCTGTCCTCTTTAATACCTGAGAGTTGTCAAGTCTTGGGAGTGTCGGCTACTCTTGAGATTAGTCAGAGAGTTTCTTTGGCAGACCTGTTAGGCTATCCTGAAGCCAAATTTCTTAAGATTGAAGCTCGTAGAAAACAGGACCAAGAAGTGGTCTTGGTCAAAGATTTCCCTCTGGTGACAGAAACTTCCTTAGAAGTCTATGCCAAAGAGGTAGCTGATTTACTAGTGGAAATTCAAGCTTTCCAGCAACCGATTTTGGTTCTCTTTACCGCTAAAGATATGCTTCTAGCAGTTTCAGACATACTTCCTGTAAGCCATCTGGCTCAGTATAAAAATGGGGATGTTCATCAGCTAAAGAAGCGCTTTGAAAAAGGAGAACAACAAATCTTGCTTGGTGCAGCAAGTTTCTGGGAGGGAGTTGATTTTTCAAGTCATCCTTTTGTGATTCAAGTTGTACCAAGACTTCCTTTCCAAAATCCCCAAGAGCCCTTGACGAAAAAGATCAATCAGGAACTAATTCAAGAAGGGAAAAATGCCTTTTATGATTATCAATTGCCAATGGCCATTATTCGTTTAAAACAGGCTTTGGGAAGAAGTATGAGACGCGAACACCAACGTTCTTTAACTCTTATTTTGGATAGGAGAATTGTCGGAAAACGATATGGTAAGCAAATAGTGACTTCTCTAGCAAAAGAAGCGACTGTTAAAACCGTCTCTCGATCCGAAGTTGATGAAGCTGTTGATAAATTTTTAAATGAACTTTGATAAATAGTATTGTATGAAAGTATAAGGTTAGTGTATATGAAACGTTCTCTCGACTCAAGAGTCGATTATAGTTTGCTATTGCCAGTATTTCTTCTACTGGTTATTGGCGTGGTGGCTATCTATATAGCTGTTAGTCATGATTATCCAAACAATATTCTGCCCATTTTAGGGCAGCAGGTCGCCTGGATTGCCTTGGGGCTTGTGATTGGTTTTGTGGTCATGCTCTTTAATACAGAATTTCTTTGGAAAGTAACCCCCTTTCTGTATATTTTAGGCTTGGGACTCATGGTCTTGCCAATTGTCTTTTATAATCCAAGCCTAGTTGCATCAACGGGTGCCAAAAACTGGGTATCGGTAAATGGTGTTACCTTGTTCCAGCCGTCAGAATTTATGAAGATATCCTATATCCTCATGTTGGCTCGTGTCATTGTCCAGTTTACCAAAAAACATAAGGAATGGAGACGCACGGTTCCGCTGGACTTTTTGTTAATTTTTTGGATGATTCTCTTTACTATTCCAGTCCTAGTTCTTTTAGCACTTCAAAGTGACTTAGGGACGGCTTTGGTTTTTGTAGCCATTTTCTCAGGAATCGTTTTATTATCAGGGGTTTCTTGGAAAATTATTATCCCAGTATTTGTGACTGCTGTAACAGGAGTTGCTGGTTTCTTAGCCATCTTTATTAGCAAGGACGGACGAGCTTTTCTTCACCAGATTGGAATGCCGACCTACCAAATCAATCGGATTTTGGCTTGGCTCAATCCCTTTGAGTTTGCCCAAACAACGACTTACCAGCAGGCTCAAGGGCAGATTGCCATTGGGAGCGGTGGTTTATTTGGCCAAGGTTTTAATACTTCAAATCTGCTTATTCCAGTTCGTGAGTCAGATATGATTTTCACGGTCATTGCAGAAGATTTTGGCTTTATTGGCTCTGTCCTGGTTATTGTCCTTTACCTCATGTTGATTTACCGTATGTTGAAGATTACTCTCAAATCAAATAACCAGTTCTACACCTATATTTCCACTGGTTTGATTATGATGTTGCTCTTCCACATTTTTGAAAATATCGGTGCTGTAACGGGCTTGCTTCCTTTGACCGGGATTCCACTGCCTTTCATTTCGCAAGGGGGATCGGCTATTATCAGTAATCTGATTGGTGTTGGTTTGCTTTTATCGATGAGTTACCAGACAAATCTAGCTGAAGAAAAGAGCGGAAAAGTTCCATTCAAGCGGAAAAAGCTTGTATTAAAACAAATCAAATAAGGAGAAAATCATGGTAAAAGTAGCAGTTATGTTAGCTCAGGGCTTTGAAGAAATTGAAGCTTTGACAGTTGTAGATGTCTTGCGTCGTTCAAATATTACTTGTGATATGGTTGGTTTTGAAAAGCAAGTAACGGGTTCGCATGCAATCCAAGTAAGAGCAAATCATGTCTTTGATGGAGATTTATCAGACTATGACATGATTGTTCTTCCTGGCGGTATGCCTGGTTCTGCACATTTGCGCGATAATCAGGCCTTGATTCAAGAGTTGCAAAGATTCGAGCAAGAAGGGAAGAAACTAGCAGCCATTTGTGCGGCACCAATTGCCCTCAATCAAGCAGGGGTATTGAAAAACAAGCAGTACACTTGTTATGATGGTGTTCAAGAGCAAATCCTTGATGGTCACTACGTCAAGGAAACAGTAGTGGTAGATGGTCACTTGACAACCAGTCGAGGTCCCTCGACAGCCCTTGCCTTTGCCTACGAGTTGGTAGAGCAACTAGGAGGAGACGCAGAGACTTTACGAACAGGAATGCTCTATCGAGATGTCTTTGGTAAAAATCAGTAAAACGGGAGTTATTCTCTCGTTTTTTATGTGGAAAAATCAGGGAAATCATCGCTTTTTTCATAAAAAAATGCTATAATGAAGGGTATGAAATATCACGATTATATCTGGGATTTAGGTGGAACTTTACTGGATAATTATGAAATTTCAACAGCTGCATTTGTTGAAACATTGGCACTGTATGGCATTATACAAGACCATGACAGTGTCTATCAAGCTTTAAAGGTTTCTACTGATTTGGCGATTGAGACATTCGCTCCCAATTTAGAGAATTTTTTAGAAAAGTACAAGGAAAATGAAGCCAGAGAGCTTGAACACCCGATTTTATTTGAAGGAGTTTTTGACCTATTGGAAGACATTTCAAATCAAGGTGGCCGTCATTTTTTGGTCTCTCATCGAAATAATCAGGTTTTGGAAATTTTAGAAAAAACCTCTATAGCAGCTTATTTTACAGAAGTGGTGACTTCTAGCTCAGGCTTTAAGAGAAAGCCAAATCCCGAGTCCGTGCTTTATTTAAGAAAAAAGTATCAGATTAGCTCAGGTCTTGTCATTGGTGATCGACCGATTGATATCGAAGCAGGTCAAGCTGCAGGACTTGATACCCACTTGTTTACCAGTATCGTGAATTTAAGACAAGTATTAGACATGTAAGAAAAAGGAATAAGATGACAGAAGAAATCAAAAATCTGCAGGCACAGGATTATGATGCCAGTCAAATTCAAGTTTTAGAGGGCTTAGAGGCTGTTCGTATGCGTCCAGGGATGTACATTGGATCAACCTCAAAAGAAGGTCTTCACCATCTAGTCTGGGAAATTGTTGATAACTCAATTGACGAGGCCTTGGCAGGATTTGCCAGCCATATTCAAGTTTTTATTGAGCCAGATGATTCGATTACTGTTGTGGATAATGGGCGTGGTATTCCAGTCGATATTCAGGAAAAAACAGGTCGACCTGCCGTTGAGACTGTCTTTACTGTCCTTCACGCTGGAGGAAAATTTGGCGGTGGCGGATACAAGGTTTCAGGTGGTCTTCACGGCGTGGGGTCGTCAGTTGTTAATGCCCTTTCAACTCAATTAGACGTTCATGTTCACAAAAATGGTAAGATTCATTACCAAGAATACCGTCGTGGTCATGTTGTCGCAGATCTTGAAATAGTTGGAGATACGGATAAAACAGGAACAACGGTTCACTTCACACCGGACCCAAAAATCTTCACTGAAACAACAATCTTTGATTTTGATAAATTAAATAAACGGATTCAAGAGTTGGCCTTTCTAAATCGCGGTCTTCAAATTTCAATTACAGATAAGCGTGAAGGTTTGGAACAAACCAAGCATTATCATTATGAAGGTGGGATTGCTAGTTACGTTGAATATATCAACGAGAACAAGGATGTAATCTTTGATACACCAATCTATACAGACGGTGAGATGGATGATATCACAGTTGAGGTAGCCATGCAGTACACAACTGGTTACCATGAAAATGTCATGAGTTTCGCCAATAATATTCATACCCATGAAGGTGGAACGCATGAACAAGGTTTCCGTACAGCCTTGACACGTGTTATCAACGATTATGCTCGTAAGAATAAGTTACTGAAAGACAATGAAGATAATTTAACTGGGGAAGATGTCCGCGAAGGATTAACTGCAGTTATCTCAGTTAAACACCCAAATCCACAGTTTGAAGGACAAACCAAGACCAAATTGGGAAATAGCGAAGTGGTCAAGATTACCAATCGCCTCTTCAGTGAAGCCTTCTCCGATTTCCTCATGGAAAATCCACAGATTGCCAAGCGTATCGTGGAAAAAGGGATTTTGGCTGCCAAGGCTCGTGTGGCTGCCAAGCGTGCGCGTGAAGTCACTCGTAAAAAATCTGGTTTGGAAATTTCCAACCTTCCAGGGAAACTAGCAGACTGTTCTTCTAACAATCCTGCTGAAACAGAACTCTTCATCGTCGAAGGAGACTCAGCTGGTGGATCAGCCAAATCTGGTCGTAACCGTGAGTTTCAGGCTATCCTTCCAATTCGCGGTAAGATTTTGAACGTTGAAAAAGCAAGTATGGATAAGATTCTAGCTAACGAAGAAATTCGTAGTCTTTTCACAGCCATGGGAACAGGATTTGGCGCAGAATTTGATGTTTCGAAAGCCCGTTACCAAAAACTCGTTTTGATGACCGATGCCGATGTCGATGGAGCCCATATTCGTACCCTTCTTTTAACCTTGATTTATCGTTATATGAAACCAATCCTAGAAGCTGGTTATGTTTATATTGCCCAACCACCAATCTATGGTGTCAAGGTTGGAAGCGAGATTAAAGAATATATCCAGCCGGGTGCAGATCAAGAAATCAAACTCCAAGAAGCTTTAGCCCGTTATAGTGAAGGTCGTACCAAACCGACTATTCAGCGTTATAAGGGGCTAGGTGAAATGGACGATCATCAGCTGTGGGAAACAACCATGGATCCCGAACATCGCTTGATGGCTAGAGTTTCTGTAGATGATGCTGCAGAAGCAGATAAAATCTTTGATATGTTGATGGGGGATCGAGTAGAGCCTCGTCGTGAGTTTATCGAAGAAAATGCTGTCTATAGTACACTTGATGTCTAAAAAATAGGGAGAAGTAGTTCCCTTGGTCTAAAAAATATGATATAATCGTTACGATTGTTTCAAGTAAAAAAGGAGTTTGATATGTCTAATGGACAACTAATTTATTTAATGGTTGCAATTGCAGTCATTTTAGTTCTGGCTTATGTAGTAGCAATCTTTCTACGTAAGCGAAACGAGGGGAGATTAGAGGCGCTAGAAGAAAGAAAAGAAGAACTATACAATCTTCCAGTAAATGATGAAGTAGAAGCTGTAAAAAATATGCACTTGATTGGACAAAGTCAAGTGGCTTTCCGTGAATGGAATCAAAAATGGGTCGATTTATCTCTCAACTCTTTTGCCGATATTGAAAATAATCTCTTTGAAGCAGAAGGCTATAACCATTCATTTCGTTTTCTCAAGGCCAGTCATCAAATTGACCAAATTGAGAGTCAAATTACTTTGATTGAAGAAGATATTGCTGAAATTCGCAATGCTTTGGCAGACTTAGAGAAGCAAGAATCTAAAAATAGTGGTCGTGTTCTTCATGCTTTGGATTTATTTGAGGAACTTCAGCATAGAGTTGCTGAAAATTCAGAACAGTATGGTCAAGCCTTGGATGAAATTGAAAAACAATTAGAAAATATCCAATCTGAATTTTCACAATTTGTAACCTTGAATTCATCGGGTGACCCTGTGGAAGCCGCAGTGATTTTGGATAATACAGAAAATCACATTTTGGCCTTAAGTCATATTGTGGATCGTGTTCCAGCCTTGGTTACGACGCTTTCTACAGAATTGCCAGATCAATTACAGGATTTGGAAGCCGGTTATCGTAAACTAATTGATGCTAATTATCATTTTGTTGAAACGGATATTGAAGCACGTTTCCACTTGCTTTATGAAGCATTCAAGAAAAACCAAGAGAATATTCGCCAGTTGGAATTGGATAATGCCGAATATGAGAATGGACAGGCACAAGAGGAAATCAATGCTTTGTATGATATTTTTACTCGAGAAATTGCTGCTCAGAAAGTAGTGGAGAATCTACTTGCAACTCTTCCAACTTACCTTCAACATATGAAAGAGAATAATACTTTATTGGGAGAAGATATTGCACGTTTGAACAAGACCTATTTACTTCCTGAGACAGCTGCAAGCCATGTTCGTCGTATTCAGACAGAATTAGAGAGTTTTGAGGCAGCTATTGTTGAGGTAACTTCAAATCAAGAAGAACCAACCCAAGCTTATTCAGTTCTTGAAGAAAATCTTGAGGATTTACAAACTCAACTAAAAGATATTGAAGATGAGCAAATTTCAGTTAGTGAGCGCCTGACACAAATTGAGAAAGATGATATCAATGCACGTCAAAAGTCCAATGTTTATGTCAATCGTCTCCATACTATCAAGCGATACATGGAAAAACGCAATCTGCCAGGTATTCCACAAACTTTCTTGAAATTATTCTTTACGGCAAGCAATAATACCGAGGATTTAATGGTTGAGTTAGAACAGAAAATGATTAACATTGAATCTGTTACCCGAGTTCTTGAAATTGCAACGAATGATATGGAAGCTTTAGAAATGGAAACTTATAATATTGTACAATATGCAACCTTAACAGAGCAACTCTTGCAATATTCTAACCGCTATCGCTCATTTGATGAACGCATTCAAGAAGCATTTAACGAAGCTTTAGATATTTTTGAAAAAGAATTTGATTATCACGCTTCATTTGACAAGATTTCTCAAGCATTGGAAGTGGCAGAGCCTGGTGTAACCAATCGCTTTGTTACCTCATATGAGAAAACACGTGAAACGATTCGTTTTTAAAAAGCTTAGTTCATTCTAAGCTTTTTTCTTTACTCAAAAGCCATGAGTTTACTTATTTATCATTGAAATTAATGCTTGGTTTTGATATTATTTAAATATGAAGAAAGATAGAACAAAGCGTGGTAGTCACGCTAAAATGGGACGGAGTAAAAGAGTCCAGTGGACTCTTTTAGCCTAAGCTAAATTTTAAAAAGCGAGGGTGGTTGTTTTCTCAAAGTTTTGAAGGAGCTAAAGCAACAGCTATTATTATGAGTTTGTTGGAAACAGCTAAACGTCATCAACTAAATAGCGAGAAATATCTATCCTATCTTCTAGAATGTCTTCCAAACGAGGAAACTCTCGTAAACAAAGAGGTTTTAGAGGCTTATTTACCATGGACTAAAGTTGTACAAGAAAGGTGAAAATAAGAAATCTCCAGATTAGGAACTATCGCTAAGTTCACTAATCTGGAGATTTTTCAATAGACTTCGTTATTGTACGGTTACGTTTGTCACAGTTCCTGAAATGCTTAATTCACGATTATAGTAAAATGAAATAAGAATAGGACAAATCGATCAGGACAGTCAAATCGATTTCTAACAATGTTTTAGAAGTAGAGGTGTACTATTCTAGTTTCAATCTACTATAAAAGCACATGAACTATTCTATGACCGTGATTAGTAAGGTTTTTGCTTAATGAGTAATTGAATGGAAAGTAATTATTTAATAAAGAAATTTAGTCTTGTATTAATCGAGATTAAATTTCTTTATGTTTAAATTACATGAGAAGAGTGATTAATATTACAATTTTGTTACAAAATAAGTTTTTGATAGAATTTTCAGATAATTTAGGATATAATACTTTTAATTTAAATAAAAAGGAGTGATTTTATGGGAGACTGCAAAGATTTTTGTCATAAAAAGTACCAAATAGCAACGATTTTTCTGCTATCGGTCTTTGCATGCAGATTTGCTTTAGTACAGGTTAGTGCTGCTGAGGGGAAATTTGAAACATCCAATCAAGTTACACATGCAGTAATAATTAATAAATTAGATGATTCAAATAAGCTCGCACCGTCAGTCACGGCTGACAAGAATGCTCTAGATTCTTCTTCAAAGGAAAAAACAGAAGCGACAGCGTCAGTAAAACAAGATGATTCTATAGAATATAGAGATAATAAGTCAGACAAGAATGTAATCACACAGAAAGAAAAGACTGCTATAAAAAGTGAAGAGAAGAAGGAAGAATCAGCAGTAGAAAGAAGTTCTTCTTCCGAAAGTTCACAATCACAGTCGTTATCTCAAAGTGGACATAAAGAAAAGCCAAATAGTATCTCCAGTAATGAAATGATTACTGTCCCTAAAACATGGGAAGCAGGACACAAAGGGCAAGGAACTGTAGTCGCTGTTATAGATTCAGGCCTTGATTTGAATCATGAAGTTCTGCGTATTTCTGATCCGTCAAAGGCGAAATTTAAAAATCAGGATGATATCGAAAAAGCTAAAAAAGCTGCCGGTATTGACTATGGAAAATGGTACAGTGACAAGGTAGTATATGCTTATGATTACTTTGATGGAACTGATAATATAAAAGAGGCTGAAAAAGAGTCTCATGGAATGCACGTTACTGGTATTGTAGCTGGAAATCCAATTAATAAAGCCCCGAATTCTGAGAAGGTTTATGGGGTGGCGCCAGAAGCTCAAATTATGTTTATGAGAGTTTTTTCAGATAGAGATAAAACTACAGCCTCTGCCCTCTATGTAAAAGCCGTTGATGACGCAGTTGCGTTAGGTGCGGATGTGATCAATATGAGTTTGGGTGCAGGTGCGGGTTCAACTGTAGATGCGGGTTCAGATATTATTGAAGCAGTAAAAAGAGCACGCACTAAAGGAGTATCTGTTGTTATTGCTGCTGGTAATAGCAATACTTTCGGTAGAGGTTTTTCACAACCATTAGCAGAAAATCCTGATTATGGTCTCGTCGGAAATCCCTCTACAGTAGAAGATTCAATTTCTGTTGCTTCGATTAATAATAAAATTCTAACTACTGAAGTCTTTGAAGTAAAAGGTTTAGAAAATGACGCTATCCTTGATTATGGTAAGTTTGATTTTAATAGACCTGAAACAGAAAAAGATTTTGAAAAAGGGAAAGAATACGAATATGTAGCAACGGGTATTGGTCGTGAAGAAGATTTTGCTAATATTGATGTAAGAGGTAAGTTAGCACTGATTCAACGTGGTAAAATCCATTTCTCTGATAAGATTAAAAATGCTCTTCAACACGGTGCAGCTGGAGTTTTAATTTATAACAACGTTGAAGGTGCAAATGTTAGTATGTCTGTTACAGGTGATGCTAAGAAAATCCCATCTGTCTTTATTTCAAAATATTATGGTGAAATTCTTAAGTCTGGTCAGTATAAAATTGTCTTTAATCACAAGATGGATAATCGTAAATCAGATGTTGCAGACCAATTGTCAGATTTTTCAAGTTGGGGAGTTACAACAGATGGACAATTGAAACCAGATGTTACTGCACCTGGTGGAAATATCTATTCATCATTTAACGACAATAGTTATGGAAGTATAAGTGGAACAAGTATGGCGGCCCCTCATGTAGCTGGTGTCGCAGCATTAGTCAAAGAATATTTAGCAAAGAAACATCCTGAATTATCAGCTAGTCAAATTTCAGAGATTGTAAAAGCTTTAATTATGTCTACTGCAAAACCACATTTTAATAAACAAACTGGAGCCTATACTTCTCCACGTCACCAAGGTGCTGGCGTAGTTGACACGATGGCGGCAACAAGCACAGATCTATTTGTAACAGGTGCAAATAATTATCCAAGTGTTACTCTTGGTAATGTTGGTGATAAATTTACCTTTGAAGTTACAATTCATAATATTTCGGATAAAGACCGAACATTGAAGATGATTGTAAATACAAATACGGACGAAGTTGAAGAAGGAAAATTCACTCTCCGTCCACGAAAACTAACTGAAACAGTTTGGCCCGAAGTAACTGTGAAAGCTCATAGTACGAAGACAGTAACAGTTAGTGTAGATACAAGTAAGTTTACTGAAGAACTTAGCAAAATAATGCCAAATGGTTATTTTCTAGAAGGATTTGTTAGATTTGTCAATCCTGCAGATGATGGTTCTGTTATTGGTTTACCATTTATGGGATTTAAGGGAGAATTCCAAAATCTACCTGCAATTGAAAAACCAATTTATCAATTGATTAAGGAAGGAAACAGTGGATTTTACTCTGAAATTGATAAAGATAATCCAGGAATTTCACCTTCAGACGATGTAACTTATTTAACAAGTTCTGAAAATGATGTAAATGTTTTAAAAGCAGAGCGTCAAGGAAATCGAGTGACTGTACTCGGAGTGAAACAAGATGATGAAGGAAAATACCATCTTCAATTAGATGAAAAGGGTAATGTTCGCCTTGCTATCTCGCCGAACGATGATGGTAATAAAGATTCTGTTCAATTTAAAACTCTTGTCTATAGAAACTTGGTAAATCTTCGTGCAACTGTTTATGATTCTTCGGATACAACACACAGTCAGCCTATTTGGCAAAGTCGTCCAACAGACCTTGTGAAAAATTATTTTGATGGCGATACTAGAAATCCAAGAAGTTACATTGTAGATAAAACAGCTTGGGGAGGACAGGATTCTAATGGAAATCGAGTCTCTGATGGAATTTATGACTATGTTATTAGTTATAAGCCAGATGTCCCTGGAGCTGAAGAACAATACACAATATTTAAAATTCAAATCGATACACAAAAACCTCTGATTACTTCGGGATATATTCGTTCTCAAAAAAATCAAGAACAATTTATAGCTCGTAAACCTCAGGATGTCGGAAATGGCGGAATTCTTCTAGAAAAAGTCTTTTATATTCGTCCTTCTGAAAATAGAGAGGCGGCAGATTCAGAAATCGAACAGTATCAGATTATCAAACAAAATGAAGATGGTAGTTATACACTTCCTAAGAACATTGATAAATCGAAAATCTTCTATTATGTGGAAGACTTTGCGGGAAATGTAGATTTTATATCTCTCAAAGATCTTGTAGGTGAAGAAAATAGTGGTCGTGTAAAAATTGCTATACTAAACAATAAAACCAATGATGAGATTGATACAACTTATGTTTATCGCATTAAAAATAGCGAAGGTCAATATGTAACCGTTGATAAGTCAAAAGATATTAATTTCTTGAAATTTGGGCATTATGTTGCAGAAATTTTTAGCTATGATCGTACAGAGTTGAAATTTGTGAGTGCTCTATCTAAGGAATTTGATTTAACGAAAGAAAATAGTTTTCAAACTATTACCTTCTTGGCTAACAAAATGAAATATGCCCCAGTAACAGTTGGCTTTAATCAAGCTGTTCCTGGAACTACAATGATTACTTTAGTAGGTGAAGACGGTCAGAGTCAAGTCTTGCCAGCTGAAACATATGGTAAACATTCTTATGGTAAGAAAGTGGTTACTGGTGAATATAAAGTTCTTGTAAATCTGTCAAACGGTTATGAATTACTTGATAATCTTCAACCATTTAAAGTTCTGTTTGGTAAAAATAATGTTTTGTCACTTTCAGTTGTTTCTAAGTTAGCTCTGATTGCAGCTTTAAATAAACAAATGGAAGTAGTTAAAACTCCAAGATATTATAATACAAAACAGAATTTAAAAGAGATGTTTGAGCAAAGTGTCAAAGATGCGCAACTAGCATTAGGAAGTAAACTTAACCAAGATAAAATTGACCAAATTGTTAAGGCTTTAGAGTCTGCTATGCAAACATTGGATGGTAAGGAATCTGATATCACATCATTGAAGAATGCCATTAAAGCATATGCTGAGACAGTTAAAAAAGGTAAATATATAAATTCTGATCAAGAACGCAAAGGTCAATATGATCGTGAATTTAAACTCTTGGCATTATTAATTACAAAAGATTTGATAACTCAAGATGAAATTGACCGTCTGTTGACCACTTTCTTGCAAGCTCAAGACCAGCTGAATGGGAAAGAAACAGATTTTATGAGCCTAAAGAATGTTATCGAGGATGAAGTGAAGTTCCAAGAAAAAGATCCAAGATTTTTGACAGCTAGCAAAGAGGAGAAAGATGCATATCATCTTATTTTCAACAAAGCTAAGCTACTTTTGGAAAATGCAGAAGCTAGTCAAGAAGAAATTAATGAAGTAATCAAAGCTCTAAAAGAAACGGTTGTAAAACTTAAGGCTAATAAAGTAGAGATCCCAACCAAACCAGTTGTACCAGTTAAGCCGGTTGATCCAACTAAAGCAGTTGCACCAGTTAATCCAGTTATTCCAGCTAAACCAGTTGTAACGATCAAGCCAGTTTCTCAAGTGCAACCTGTTAAATTAGTAAGTCAAAATAGACAAGTCTCAACTATTAAGCCTTCAATTAGCAATGATAAAATTGAGAAAGCTACATCAATTACAATACATCATTCCAATATAGAAGCTAAGCATGAGAATAAAACACTAGCTGGAAGTGATCAACAAGTGCTTTTAGCTACAGTCATCAAAGAAGGAAAACAGTTACCAGCCACTGGTGAGAATAACATGATTTCTATTATGCTAAGTATTTCTGGAATTTCTCTCTTGTTGTCAGTTATTGGACTTGTAACTTTTTCAAAAAGTGAGTAGAGAATACAAGCTAAATTCCCAAAGTAAGTTCCACCGCTAGTAGAATTGGAAGTTAGTCTGAGAAAAATCATAAAAACCAGTGGAATTCCGTGTCAGGGTAAGTTCCACTGGTTTTACTCATGCTTGATTTCTATAGTAGTATCGTGAGCAAAAGGATTCAAATTATAGTATAGTTGCTTAGTTTCAAACAAGCATGTTATAATAAAGCTATGGCATATAGTACAGATTTTAAACAGCGAGCATTAGATTCCATCAAAGAGGGGCACAGCCATGTCGAGGCAGCCAAGGTTTTTGATGTTGGCGTCAGAACTCTCTTCATGTGGGAAAAGAACTTACGT
>NZ_VMKU01000009.1:0-22872 GCF_013276315.1 Streptococcus sp. 2741
ATTAAGTAAGGTCGGCGGAAAATTAAGTGATAAAGTCGGGATTATACCATTTTTTTAAGACATAGTCTTTTATTGGTGAGAGTTATTTATATCAAGGAGTGATTAGAAATAAATTAAAATAATTATTTTTGTTAAGAGGGGCTCTATTCTAGTTTCATGGAAATGATTTTACTAAAGGTTTGTATGCTTTGTCTACAAACATGCTACCTCTATCTATTTTCGGATAAATAGTTGTCTATTATTATTTTTATGCTAATAGTAAAATCTAAATGGTAGCCTACGATTTTTTAGAAAGAAAATGGTACAATATTTCTAAGAGAAAATACAATGGGAGGGAAAATGAGGTTATTACCTATAAGAAAAATATCACGTCAGTCTAAAAGGTTAGCACTTTTTTTGACGTTTTGTGCTGGATATGTGGATGCTTACACTTTTATTGTTCGCGGGAATACCCTTGTAGCTGGACAAACTGGAAATGTTGTCTTTCTTTCGGTAGAGCTAATACAGAATAATGTTTCGGATGTTAGGGATAAGCTTTTAACCTTAATAGCGTTTATGCTGGGAGTTTTTTTACTAACCATTTATAGGGAAAAATTGAGAATTGTGAAAAAGCCAATTCTGTCACTGATTCCTTTGGTAATCTTATCAATAATTATTGGTTTTGTGCCACAAACTGTAGATAATATCTATCTAGTGCCGCCCTTGGCCTTCTGTATGGGACTGGTGACAACTGCCTTTGGTGAGGTTTCGGGTATTGCTTATAATAATGCCTTTATGACAGGGAATATCAAACGAACAATGCTAGCTTTTGGAAATTATTTCCGAACTAAGCACACTCCTTTTTTGCGTGAAGGGTTCATATTTGTTAGCCTGCTTAGTAGTTTTATCCTTGGCGTTGTCTTTTCAGCCTATTTGACGATTTTCTATCATGAAAAGACCATTCTTGGTGTTCCTATTATGATGAGCATTTTTTATATCAGCATGCTTTTTGCCTCGTGGCGGAAAAAAGTAAAAGAAAAAGCTTGATTTTAGGTGTTATTACTTGTAAGAAAATAGGAGATATGCTATACTTAGAGAGTTGACTATGCACAATCCTGTGCAACCGCACGAACATCGTTGCTCGATTATTCAAGTTTAAGTGGTTCGTCCCACGATGCTAGGCGAGTCTTCACAAAAAATTCGGGGAAACCCATAAAAATCATAGGAGGTGCATAATGAGCACATACGCAATTATCAAAACTGGCGGAAAACAAGTTAAAGTTGAAGTTGGTCAAGCAGTTTACGTTGAAAAATTGAACGTTGAAGCTGGTCAAGAAGTTACTTTTAACGAAGTTGTTCTTGTTGGTGGTGAAAACACTGTTGTCGGAACTCCACTTGTTGCTGGAGCTACTGTGGTTGGAACTGTTGAAAAACAAGGAAAACAAAAGAAAGTGGTTACTTACAAGTACAAACCTAAAAAAGGTAGCCACCGTAAACAAGGTCACCGTCAACCATATACTAAAGTTGTCATCAACGCAATCAACGCTTAATTTTAAGGAGAACACATGATACAAGCAGTCTTTGAGAGAGCCGAAGATGGCGAGCTGAGGAATGCGGAAATTACTGGACACGCCGAGAGTGGCGAATGCGGCTTAGATGTCGTGTGTGCATCGGTTTCTACGCTTGCCATTAACTTTATCAATTCTATTGAGAAATTTGCAGGCTATGAACCAATCCTAGAATTAAACGAAGATGAAGGTGGTTATCTGATGGTTGAAATTCCAAAAGATCTTCCTTCACACCAGAGAGAAATGACCCAGTTATTCTTTGAATCATTTTTCTTAGGTATGGCAAACTTATCGGAGAACTCGTCTGAGTTCGTCCAAACCAGAGTTATCACAGAAAACTAACACGGAGGAAAACATTATGTTAAAAATGACTCTTAACAACTTGCAACTTTTCGCCCACAAAAAAGGTGGAGGTTCTACATCAAACGGACGTGATTCACAAGCAAAACGTCTTGGAGCTAAAGCAGCTGACGGACAAACTGTAACAGGTGGATCAATCCTTTACCGTCAACGTGGTACACACATCTATCCAGGTGTAAACGTTGGTCGTGGCGGAGACGATACTTTGTTCGCTAAAGTTGAAGGCGTAGTACGCTTTGAACGTAAAGGACGCGATAAAAAACAAGTTTCTGTTTACCCAATCGCTAAATAAAAAGGTTCAGTGAACCTTTTTATCCCGAGCCTTGAACTGTAAAGGCGAGGAAGCTAGAAGTAGCATTAAATAAGGCTTTCCGAGTTTTCGGAGAGCCTGTTTTTTGTTTGGTACCCATACTTTTTAATATAGTAAAATGAAATAAGAACTGGTATCTGGTTTCAAATATTGGCTTGTCATCCCTTCACTTGTCTGAATGGCTTGAGCCGTTCCTTCTGATAAGGAAAAAGATATTCTTTAGCGAGAATCCAAGATAACAGATGGAGAGAAAAATAACCCAGTCTGAAGCACATTAGATGGGAGTTGTTGGAAAGCAGTCATCTAGTTTTTCTTTGCTGCTTTGGCTTTTTCTTTGTCATCAGGGAAAGTGACTTGCTTCAAATCAGGGAGTTTAGGAAATTCTTCAAACATCTTGCCCAAGTTGTCTCATTTTGTAAATTTTACAGCCATAGGTGTACCTCGATTCTAAATTCTACCTTTTCGGCACCAATTAGTAATTTAAAGTTCTCAGGAGTTAGTTGCATTGCTTTTTCATACATAAGCATAGTATGACACTTTATGGTTACCGAACAAGTCTAATCACTCCTTTCAAACTTTTGAAGATGTCCTACAAGTTTTTGAGAAGAATATTGCAAAGTTCATAGTTAAGCAACGATAGAGTGAAGTGCTTTTTGAAAACAGCTACACTTCAGGTGAAAAAAACGACATTTCAGATTTTCTGTTCCAGAAATAGCTATCGCTATGATATAATTATTTTATGATTATTACTATTCCTATAAAAAACCAAAAAGATATTGGCACACCATCTGATTCAGTCGTTGTTCTCGGCTATTTTGATGGCATACATAAGGGGCATCAAGAATTATTTCGTGTTGCCAACAAGGCTGCGAGAAAGGATTTATTGCCTATCGTCGTTATGACCTTTAATGAATCTCCAAAGATCGCTTTAGAGCCTTATCATCCAGATTTGTTTTTGCATATTTTGAACCCTGCTGAACGTGAAAGAAAATTAAAGCGCGAAGGTGTAGAAGAATTATATCTCCTTGATTTTAGTAGTCAATTCGCTAGTCTCACGGCAGAAGAATTTTTTGCAACTTATATCAAGGCTATGAATGCCAAAATTATTGTTGCAGGTTTTGATTATACATTTGGTTCTGACAAAAAAACAGCAGAAGATTTAAAGGATTACTTTGATGGAGAAGTTATCATTGTTCCACCTGTAGAAGATGAGAAAGGAAAGATTAGTTCAACTCGTATCCGTCAAGCTATTTTAGATGGAGATGTGAAAGAAGCAGGAAAACTTTTGGGGGCACCGCTTCCATCAAGAGGTATGGTGGTTCATGGTAATGCTCGTGGTCGTACAATTGGTTATCCGACAGCGAATTTAGTGCTTTTAGACCGTACTTATATGCCAGCAGATGGCGTTTATGTCGTTGATGTTGAGATTCAAAGACAGAAGTATCGTGCTATGGCTAGTGTCGGGAAAAATGTGACCTTTGATGGAGAAGAAGCACGTTTTGAAGTCAATATTTTTGATTTTAATCAAGATATTTATGGGGAAACCGTCATGGTTTATTGGCTTGATCGCATTCGAGATATGACCAAATTTGACTCAGTTGACCAATTAGTGGATCAGTTAAAGACTGATGAAGAAGTAACTCGGAATTGGTCTTAAGAGCTTGAGTAAATAAAACAAAAAAGAGGTTGTCTGTAACCCAAAAGATAGATGATGTAGTCTAACTTTTGAGATCACTACACTACCTCTTTTTATTCTTTTTCAAAGGTGAATCCTTCTCCTAGGATTTCATGGGCTTCTGTAATGGTTATAAAGGCTTGAGGATCGATTCGATGAATCATTTCTTTCATTTTCACAATCTCATTTCTACCGACAATACAGTAGATGATTTTCAAATTTTCTTTACTATAGTAGCCGTGACCAGAAATAAAAGTAACACCTCTTCCGAGGTCATCATTAATTGCCTTAGCAAGTTGGTCAGGACGTTTTGTGATAATCATAAAGCCTTTGCCGGCATATCCTCCTTCACCAATCAAATCAATAACACGAGAAACAATAAAATCAAACAAAAGCGTGTAGGAAACCAATCTCAAATCCTTGAAGATTAGGAGAATCAACATGAGAATACAAAAATCTAAGATAAAGAGCAGTTTTCCTATGGATATATGAGTGTATTTGTTGAGAATACGAGCTAGAATATCAGTTCCGCCAGTTGTACCTCCAGCATTAAAAATAATTCCAAGGCCAATTCCTAATAGGATTCCCGCTATAAGGGCTGTGATTAGTAAATCACCTTGAAGATCAATATGAAGGGGAATATGCTCAAAAAAAGCTAACCAGGCGGACAAAGCTAATGTTCCTAGTAAACTAGAATAGAGGGATTTAGCTCCAAAGATCTTCCAAGCTAGGATGAAAAGGGGAATGTTAATCAGCAGGTTCATGAGGGAAACAGGGATTTTAAAAAGATAAAAGGTGATGAGGGTAATGCCTGTCGCCCCTCCTTCAAAGAGATGATGGGGAACTACAAAATAAGTCAGTCCAAAAGCATAAATAGCAGCACCTAGTAAAATGGTAAAAATGGGGTAAATTTTTTTAATCATAGGACACCTCTTTTCTTATAAGTTGATTATATCAAATTTTACGGAAAATTTGATTGACTCCATTAGGATTTTTAATCTTTTTTTGATATAATTAGAAGCAAGGAAACCAATCTGAATCCTAAAATAGAAAGATTGATACTATGACAAAAATTAAGATTGTAACCGATTCATCTGTTACTATTGAACCTGAACTAGTAAAGCAATTAGATATTACAATTGTTCCATTATCTGTAATGATTGATAATGTTGTTTATTCTGATGCTGATTTGAAAGAAGAAGGTAAATTTCTTCACTTGATGCAAGAAGCTAAGAATCTTCCGAAAACAAGCCAGCCGCCTGTAGGTGTCTTTGCTGAAGTGTTTGAAAACCTATGCAAGGATGGTAGCCAGATTCTTGCTATTCATATGTCCCATGCTCTTTCGGGTACTGTAGAAGCAGCGCGTCAAGGTGCTAGCCTATCTACTGCCGACGTGACTGTTGTTGATAGTTCCTTCACTGACCAAGCCCTGAAATTCCAAGTTGTTGAGGCTGCGAAGTTAGCTCAAGAAGGTAAAGATATGGAGACAATTTTATCTCATGTAGAAGAGGTTAAAAACCATACAGAGCTTTATATTGGTGTTTCAACTTTGGAAAATCTTGTCAAAGGTGGACGAATTGGCCGTGTAACTGGATTGTTGAGCTCCCTTCTCAATATCCGTGTTGTCATGCAAATGAAAGACCATGAATTGCAGCCAATGGTTAAAGGTCGTGGAGCTAAAACCTTTAAAAAATGGTTAGATGAGTTGATAACATCTCTCTCTGAACGTTCTGTAGCAGAGATTGGAATTTCATATTCTGGTAGTGATGATTGGGCAAAAGAGATGAAAGAAAGCTTACAAGCTTATGTTGAAAAGCCAATTTCTGTTTTGGAAACGGGTTCCATTATTCAAACTCACACAGGTGAGAACGCTTGGGCTATTTTGGTACGTTACCATTCCTAAAAAAATAAAGAAAATGGGAAGAAATAGCGTTTTTAACTTGACCTAAAAGGGATTTTAGGATATGATTATATTTGTTAATTAGAAATTATTTGGAGGAATCGTTAACATGGCAAACAAACAAGATTTGATCGCTAAAGTAGCAGAAGCTACAGAATTGACTAAGAAAGACTCAGCAGCAGCAGTTGAAGCTGTATTTGCAGCAGTAGCTGACTATCTTGCAGCTGGTGAAAAAGTTCAATTGATCGGTTTTGGTAACTTTGAAGTTCGTGAGCGTGCAGAACGTAAAGGTCGCAACCCACAAACTGGTAAAGAAATGACAATTGCAGCTTCTAAAGTTCCAGCATTCAAAGCTGGTAAAGCTCTTAAAGACGCTGTTAAATAATCAGCCTTTAAAAAGCCTATTGTATCAAGCTTTCTAGCTTGGTCAGTAGGCTTTTTAATTATGAAATCTAGTAATAAATAGAGTTAAAAAGTTGAATGCTCCGAAAATATTGTATATATAGTAGTTGAATCTAAAATAGTACGAAACAATTTCTAAAACATTTATAGAAATTAATTTTACTTCCTCAATCGATTTGTTCTCATCTTATTTCAATCCGCTATACGTACGTATATAATGAAAAGAATTAAATAATAGAATTGTGCGATAACTATTTGAAGCAAGATTAGCTTATTAGAAAATCCAACAAGATAGCGAAGGAATCCAATACAAATTTTACATAATTTATTTTATGTTACAAGTTCTTCGCTAAAATACTTACGATTATCTTGAATGCCTTAGGGAAACATGCTATACTGTTTGTATGATTATTTTACAAGCTAATAAAATTGAACGTTCTTTTGCAGGAGAGGTTCTTTTCGATAATATTAACCTGCAGGTTGATGAACGAGACCGGATTGCCCTTGTTGGGAAAAATGGTGCAGGTAAGTCTACTCTTTTGAAGATTTTAGTTGGAGAAGAGGAGCTAACTAGCGGAGAAATCAATAAGAAAAAAGATATTTCTCTGTCTTACCTAGCCCAAGATAGCCGTTTTGAGTCTGAAAATACCATCTACGATGAGATGCTTCATGTCTTTGATGACTTGCGTCGGACTGAGAAACAACTTCGTCAGATGGAGCTGGAGATGGGTGAAAAGTCTGGTGAGGACTTAAATAAGCTGATGTCAGATTACGACCGCTTATCTGAAAATTTTCACCAAGCAGGTGGCTTTACCTATGAAGCTGATATTCGAGCGATTTTGAATGGTTTCAAGTTTGACGAGTCTATGTGGCAGATGAAAATAGCTGAACTTTCAGGTGGTCAAAATACTCGTTTGGCACTTGCTAAAATGCTCCTTGAAAAGCCCAATCTTTTGGTATTGGACGAACCAACCAACCACTTGGATATTGAAACCATTGCCTGGCTAGAGAATTACTTGGTAAACTATAGCGGTGCCCTCATTATTGTTAGCCACGACCGTTATTTCTTGGATAAGGTTGCGACGATTACGCTAGATTTGACCAAGCATTCCTTGGATCGCTATGTAGGGAATTACTCTCGTTTTGTTGAGTTGAAGGAGCAGAAGCTAGCTACTGAGGCAAAAAATTATGAAAAGCAACAGAAGGAGATTGCGGCTCTGGAAGACTTTGTCAATCGCAATCTAGTCCGAGCTTCAACGACCAAACGTGCCCAATCTCGACGTAAACAACTGGAAAAAATGGAACGTTTGGATAAACCTGAAGCTGGCAAGAAAGCAGCCAATATGACCTTCCAGTCGGAAAAAAACTCTGGTAATGTTGTATTGACTGTTGAAAATGCGGCTATTGGTTATGACGGGGAAGTCTTGTCACAACCTATCAACCTAGATCTTCGTAAGATGAATGCTGTCGCTATCGTTGGTCCAAATGGTATCGGCAAGTCAACCTTTATCAAGTCTATTGTGGACCAGATTCCTTTTATCAAGGGGGAAAAGCGCTTTGGCGCTAATGTTGAGGTTGGTTACTATGACCAGACCCAAAGCAAGCTGACACCAAGTAATACTGTACTGGATGAACTCTGGAATGATTTTAAGTTGACACCAGAAGTTGAAATCCGTAACCGTCTAGGTGCCTTCCTTTTCTCAGGAGATGATGTCAAAAAATCAGTTGGCATGCTGTCTGGTGGCGAGAAAGCACGTTTGCTTTTGGCTAAATTGTCTTTGGAAAACAACAACTTCTTGATTCTGGACGAGCCAACCAACCACTTGGATATTGATAGCAAGGAAGTGTTGGAAAATGCCTTGATTGACTTCGATGGAACTCTTCTCTTCGTCAGCCACGACCGTTACTTTATCAATCGTGTGGCAACTCATGTACTGGAATTGTCTGAGAATGGCTCGACTCTTTACTTGGGAGATTACGATTATTATGTCGATAAAAAGGCTGAAATGGAAGTCGGTCTGACAGAGGAAGCTTCAACCAGCAATCAAGCAAAAGAAGCAAGCCCAGTCAATGACTATCAAGCTCAGAAAGAAAGTCAAAAAGAAGTTCGTAAGCTCATGCGACAAATCGAAAGTCTAGAAGCTGAAATTGAAGAGCTAGAAAGTCAAAGCCAAGCCATTTCTGAACAAATGTTGGAAACAAACGATGCCGACAAACTGATGGAATTGCAGGCTGAGCTGGACAAAATCAGCCACCGTCAGGAAGAAGCTATGCTTGAGTGGGAAGAATTATCAGAGCAGATGTAAAGATGGAACATCTTGGAAAAGTATTTCGTGAATTTCGAACAAGTGGAAATTATTCTTTAAAGGAAGCAGCAGGCGAGTCCTGTTCAACCTCTCAGTTATCTCGCTTTGAGCTTGGGGAATCTGACCTAGCAGTCTCACGTTTTTTTGAAATTTTGGATAATATTCATGTGACCATTGAAAATTTCATGGACAAGGCTAGGGATTTTCATAATCATGAACATGTGTCTATGATGGCACAGATTATCCCACTTTACTACTCAAATGATATTGCAGGTTTTCAAAAGCTTCAAGAAGAACAACTTGAAAAGGCTAAGAGTTCGACGACTCCCCTTTATTTTGAGCTGAACTGGATTTTGTTACAGGGTCTGATTTGTCAAAGAGATTCGAGTTATGATATGAAGCAGGATGATTTGGATAAGGTAGCAGATTATCTCTTCAAAACAGAAGAATGGACTATGTATGAGTTGATTCTTTTCGGTAACCTCTATAGTTTCTACGATGTGGACTATGTCACTCGGATTGGTAGAGAAATTATGGAGAGGGAGGAATTTTACCAAGAGATTGGTCGCCATAAGAGATTAGTGTTGATTTTAGCCCTTAATTGTTACCAGCATTGTTTAGAGCATCTTTCTTTTGATAACGCTAGCTATTTTGAGGCTTATACAGAGAAGATTATTGGTAAAGGTATTAAGCTTTATGAGCGTAATATTTTCCATTATTTAAAAGGTTTTGCCTTATATCAAAAAGGACAGTGTAAAGAAGGCTGTAAGCAGATGCAAGAGGCCATGCATATTTTTGACGTGCTAGGTCTTCCAGAGCAAGTAGCCTATTATCAGGAACACTACGAAAAATTTATCAAAAATTAATTTTCCCAAATAAGGGAAAAAATAAAAAGCTCCTTTCAGTTTTGATACAATAGTTTCAAAATTTGAGAGGAGTTTTTATATGAATCGCTATGCAGTACAGTTGATTAGCCGTGGAGCTGTTAACAGGATAGGGAATATGCTTTATGATTATGGCAATAGTGTCTGGTTGGCTTCCATGGGAACTATCGGACAGACAGTTTTAGGAATGTATCAGATTTCTGAACTCGTCACATCCATTCTCGTCAACCCATTTGGCGGAGTCATTTCAGACCGTTTTTCTCGTCGTAAGATTTTAATGACGACGGACCTTGTTTGTGGGATTCTTTGTCTGGCTATTTCTTTTATAAGAAATGACAGCTGGATGATTGGAGCTTTGATTGTTGCCAATATTGTTCAGGCTATTGCTTTTGCATTTTCTAGACCTGCAAATAAGGCCATTATAACTGAGGTTGTTGAGAAAGATGAGATTGTGATCTATAACTCTCGCTTGGAGCTGGTTTTGCAGGTTGTAGGTGTTAGCTCTCCTGTTCTTTCCTTCCTTGTTTTACAGTTTGCAAGTCTCCATATGACGCTACTGCTAGACTCGCTGACTTTTTTCATTGCTTTTGTTCTAGTGGCTTTCCTTCCAAAAGAGGAAGTAGGAGTTCAAGAGAAAAAGGATTTTACTGGGAGAGATATGTTTGTAGATATCAAGGATGGGTTACACTATATCTGGCATCAGCAAGAAATTTTTTTCCTTTTGCTGGTAGCTTCCAGCGTTAATTTCTTTTTTGCAGCTTTTGAATTTCTACTTCCCTTTTCGAATCAGCTTTACGGGTCAGAAGGAGCCTATGCAAGTATTTTAACTATGGGGGCTATTGGTTCCATTGTGGGAGCTATTCTAGCTAGCAAAGTAAAGGCAAGTGTTTATAATCTTTTGATTTTACTGGCTTTGACAGGTGTCGGAGTTTTTATGATGGGACTACCACTTCCAAATTTTCTTTCCTTTTCTGGAAATTTAGTTTGTGAATTGTTTATGACGATTTTTAATATTCACTTTTTTACTCAAGTACAAACCAAGGTTGAGAGCGAATTTCTTGGGAGAGTACTGAGTACAATTTTTACCTTAGCTATTCTATTTATGCCTATTGCAAAAGGATTTATGACAGTCTTGCCAAGTGTACATCTCTCTTCTTTCCTGATAATTGGAAGTGGTGTTATCATCTTGTCTTGTATATCGTTTATTTATGTTCGAACTCATTTTGAAAAATTGATATAAGGCTGCTTGAGTTTCAAAAATAATTTCAAACTAAGTGTTTTTTCCGCCCTTCTCGTTTGTGAGGAGGGCTTAGTTTATGGTAAAATGGTCTTATGAATAAAAGAATGAATGAGTTAGTCGCCTTGCTCAATCGCTATGCGGCTGAGTACTATACCAGCGATAATCCCTCGGTTTCAGACAGTGAGTATGATCGCCTTTACCGAGAGTTGGTTGAGTTAGAAACTGCCTATCCAGATCAAGTGCTAGCAGACAGTCCGACCCATCGTGTTGGTGGCAAGATTTTAGATGGTTTTGAAAAATACAGTCATCAGTATCCTCTTTATAGTTTGCAGGATGCTTTTTCACGTGAGGAGCTTGAAGCATTTGATGCGCGTGTTCGTAAGGAAGTGGCTTATCCGACCTATATTTGTGAGCTGAAAATCGATGGCTTATCTATCTCGCTGACTTATGAAAAGGGGATTTTAGTTGTTGGTGCAACACGTGGAGACGGTTCTATTGGAGAAAATATCACAGAAAATCTCAAACGTGTTAAGGACATTCCTTTGACTTTGCCAGAAGAACTAGATATCACAGTTCGTGGGGAATGTTATATGCCACGCGCTTCTTTTGACCAGGTCAACCAAGCACGACAAGAAAATGGAGAGCCTGAATTTGCCAATCCTCGTAATGCGGCAGCAGGCACCCTGCGACAGTTGGATACAGCAGTAGTTGCCAAGCGCAATCTTGCTACCTTCCTCTATCAAGAAGCCAGCCCGTCAACTCGTGATAGTCAAGAAAAGGTTTTGAAGCACCTAGAACAACTAGGTTTTGTGGTTAATCCTAAGCGAATTCTGGCTGAAAGCATGGATGAAATCTGGAATTTTATCCAAGAAGTTGGACAAGAACGAGAAAATCTGCCTTACGATATTGATGGAGTGGTAATCAAGGTCAACGACCTAGCAGGCCAAGAAGAACTTGGCTTTACCGTTAAAGCTCCAAAGTGGGCAGTAGCCTACAAGTTCCCAGCTGAAGAAAAAGAAGCTCAACTCTTATCAGTTGATTGGACAGTTGGCCGTACGGGTGTTGTAACCCCAACTGCGAATCTAACACCAGTACAACTAGCTGGTACAACTGTTAGCCGTGCGACTCTGCACAATGTGGATTATATTGCTGAAAAAGATATCCGAAAAGATGATACGGTTATCGTTTATAAGGCTGGAGATATTATCCCTGCCGTTTTACGTGTAGTAGAGTCCAAACGGGTTTCTGAAGAGAAACTGGATATCCCTACAAACTGTCCAAGTTGTAACTCTGACTTGCTGCACTTTGAAGATGAAGTGGCCCTGCGTTGTATCAATCCGCGTTGCCCTGCTCAAATCATGGAAGGCTTGATTCACTTTGCTTCTCGTGATGCTATGAATATTACAGGCCTTGGTCCATCTATTGTTGAGAAACTCTTTGCTGCTAATTTAGTCAAGGATGTGGCGGATATTTATCGTTTGCAAGAAGAAGATTTCCTCCTTTTAGAGGGGATCAAGGAAAAGTCCGCTGCTAAACTGTATCAAGCCATTCAAGCATCTAAGGAAAACTCTGCTGAAAAACTCTTGTTTGGACTAGGGATTCGCCATGTCGGAAGCAAGGCCAGTCAGTTGTTACTTCAACATTTTCATTCAATTGAAAATCTGGCTCAGGCAGATCCAGAGGAAGTGGCTAGTATTGAAAGTTTGGGTGGTGTGATTGCCAAGAGTCTTCAGACTTACTTTGCTACAGAAGGCTCTGAAATTCTCCTCAGAGAATTGAGAGAAGCTGGGGTCAATCTGGACTATAAAGGTCAGACAGTAGTTGCGAATGCGGCCTTGTCAGGCTTGACCGTGGTATTGACTGGAAAATTGGAACGGTTCAAGCGCTCAGAAGCTAAAAGTAAACTCGAAAGTCTGGGTGCCAAGGTAACAGGCAGTGTTTCTAAAAAGACCGACCTCGTTGTGACAGGTGCAGACGCTGGAAGTAAACTTCAAAAAGCACAAGAATTTGGCATCGAAGTTCGAGATGAAGCTTGGCTAGAAAGTTTGTAACAATGACAGAAGAAAGAAAACGTGCGCGTTTAATTTATAACCCAACCTCAGGGCAGGAAATTATCAAGAAAAATATAGCAGAAGTGCTGGATGTTTTGGAAAATATTGGCTATGAAACCAGTGCCTTTCAAACGACTACAGAACCTCTTTCGGCACAAAAAGAAGCTGAGAGAGCAGCCAAAGCTGGTTTTGATTTGATTATTGCTGCAGGTGGTGATGGAACAATTAATGAGGTAGTCAATGGGGTTGCCTCGCTCGATAAGAGACCTCGGCTTGCTATCATCCCAACAGGTACGACTAATGATTATGCGCGTGCCCTAAAAATTCCAATGGGTGATCCTGTTGCGGCTGCTCAGATTATTGCTAAAAATGAGACCATTCATATGGATATTGGACGAGCTTTTGGCGACAAATATTTTATTAATATTGCCGCTGCTGGAACCTTAACCGAATTGACTTACAGTGTTCCAAGTGAAGTCAAGACGCGTCTTGGTTATTTTGCCTATGTTGCTAAAGGCATTGAAATGTTTCCTAAGACCAAGGTTCGTCCAGTGAGAATCACACACGATCAGGGGGTCTTTGAAGGAGAGGTGTCCTTGATTTTTGTTGCCTTGACCAATTCCATTGGAGGTTTTGAGCAGTTAGCGCCTGATACCAAGTTAGACGATGGTAATTTTACTCTGATTTTGGTCAAGACAGACAAGCTATTTGATATGTTGGGCTTATTGATACAGGCCATTAATGGTGGTCAGCATGTCTCAGACGTCAATATCGAATACCTTAAAACTAGCAAACTACGTTTAGAAGTTTTAGATGACCAAGAACCATTTATGCTGAACCTAGATGGGGAATATGGAGGAGATACCCCAGTTGAACTTCAAGTCTGCCATCATCACATCGAATTTTTTGTCAATCGAGACGAGATTAGTCAAGAATTTATTAGTGAAATAGAAACGAATTAAAAAGTAAAAAGGAAAAATAAAAATGTATAACTACCCTATGCGCATTCATTACCATCGCAAGAATGGTGAATACGACACTTGCTCTTTTGTAAAGAGTAAGGATCAACGAATTGATTTACTAACTTACCAAGAAGATTATTTTGGAGCCTTATTTAGCTTTGAACACCCAAGTGCTCATCCCTTAGAAAGCTTGAATTTTGTGGTTCACACAGGCCAAACTAGTAAAGAATATGCTATCCGTTTTAATCACTATCCCCTCTTAACAGAGGTCTGGATTTTGGAAGGCGATGATAGAATTTATTATTCTGAAAATCCTGCAATTGCAAGTCCTTTCTATAAAAATCAAAATCCTTTTGCTTTTGACAAGGCTATCAATAGCGCTAGTTTCGACCACCACTGGGGCTACCAAGGGGAATTGGGTTGCCGTGTAGAGGACAATCAGGCTCGTTTTGCTCTCTGGGCTCCAACAGCGACAGAAGTGCAGGTTGTCGTTTATGAATCAGCTGCTAATGATGCTCCTGTTTGGAAGACCTTTGAGATGGAGAGAGGCAATAGCTACTCTTATAATCACAAGGACAATACAATCGGTGTCTGGAGTTTGGATGTTGAGGAAGATTTGACTGGTAAGGCTTATCAGTATCAAGTCCAATTCCCTCACCACCAAACAGTGACACGCGATCCCTATACCATCGCGACCAGTCCTGATGGCAAACGTTCAGCTATCCTGAGCCATGAAGAAAAGCAAGTTGCAAACTTCGAGGTCAAGCACGGTTCAGAGGCTACTTGGCGCTTGGCAAATCCATGTAAGGCAGTTATTTGTGAAATGCACATTCGTGATTTGACCAAATCACCGACCTCAGGTGTGGATGAACATCTTCGAGGAACTTTCTTAGGTGCTGCACAGACTGGAACAGTTAACCAGTACGGCCAAGCAACTGCTTTTGATTACATCAAGAAGCTGGGCTACAATTATGTTCAGTTGCAACCAATTGCAGACCGTCACAAAGAATACGATGAGGATGGGAATGTAACCTACAACTGGGGTTATGACCCACAAAACTATAACGCGCCAGAAACTAGTTTTTCAACTAATCCAGACGACCCAGCTCAGGTTATTCGTGATTTGAAGACCATGGTTCAAGCTTACCACGATGCGGGTATTGGTGTTATTATGGATGTGGTCTATAACCATACCTTCTCAGTTGTTGATGCACCTTTCCAAACAACTGTCCCTGATTACTATTATCGTATGAATCCAGACGGTACCTTCCAGAATGGAACAGGCGTTGGAAATGAAACAGCCAGTGAACACGAAATGTTCCGCAAGTATATGATTGATTCTCTTCTATACTGGGTTCAGGAATACAATATTGACGGCTTCCGTTTTGACTTAATGGGGATTCATGATGTCAAGACTATGCAGATGATTCGTCAAAGCTTAGATGAAATCGACCCTAACATTATCCTCTATGGAGAAGGTTGGGACATGGGAACAGGTCTTGCACCTTATGATAAGGCTAAGAAAGACAACGCCTACGAAATGCCAAGTATTGGTTTCTTTAATGACAATCAGCGTGATGCTGTCAAAGGTGGAGAAGTTTATGGTGCTATCAAGTCAGGTTTTGTCAGCGGTGCTGCGACAGAGCCAATTCTAGCCAAAGCAATCCTAGGAAGTCGTGAATTAGGAACCTATACACATCCAAATCAGGTGCTTAACTATGTGGAAGCCCATGACAATTACAATCTTCACGATTTATTGGCAACCCTTCATCCAAACCAAAGTTCAGAACAAATCATGCGCAAGGTCGAGACAGCCACAGCTATGAACCTACTCATGCAAGGGATGGCCTTTATGGAAATCGGTCAAGAATTTGGTCGGACCAAACTGGTTGCGACTGGTGAGAATGGTGAGTTGACCCATGATGATAGAGAGCGTGCGATGAATAGCTATAATGCTCCTGACAGTGTGAACCAAGTCAACTGGGATTTGATCAATGAGCGTCAAGACAGTATTGAGTTTATCCGTCAAGTCATCCGATTGAAGACAAAAACTGGTGCCTTTTCTTACTCTAGCTATGATGAAATTTACCATCATGTCTTTGTGCATTCTGCGATTGAACATAGCGGCTGCCTTATCTATGAAGTTCATGGGAAAGAACACCTCTTGGTGGTTGTGAATGCTAAATCAGAACCCTATCAATTTGAAAATGCAGGAAATTTAGCTATGTTGGTAACTAATAGTCGTTCAAAAGAAGATAATGTGTTAGATGATATTAGTCTAGCCGTCTTGAGTGTTTTATAAAGACCATCTATCTCGCTATTCTAACACATCATTGGAAGTGAACGAATAAAAAGAACTTAGCTGATAACTCACTTGTATAGAAAATTTGATAAATATTTTCATCAAACGTGTAAAATCAGGAAATTGTTTTCCTGGTTTTATTTTTTGCTATAAAAAAATAATATTGGTAGCAAAAATACGAACTTTTTGGTATTATAGTAGAGAAAAGAAAGGCATTTTCACATTTTTTTGAAAAAATATTGCTTTACAATTGAACGAGAAAGTGAACTTTTTGTAGATTTTCAAAATAATTTTAAAGAAGTATAGTAATTTACTTGAATCTTCCCTAAAAAGGTAGTATAATAAATCTATAGAAAACGCTTACAGAGAAAGAGGAGGTATTATGGATAAAAGAGAAGCTTTGCGCACCTTTATGACAGGAGAAAATTTTCACCTTCAGCATTATCTAGGAGCACATAAAGAGCAAGTGAATGGAGAGTATGGCTATACTTTCCGTGTTTGGGCTCCCAATGCTCAGGCTGTCCACTTGGTGGGGGATTTCACCAACTGGATTGAGGGTCAGATTCCAATGGTAAGAAATGACTTTGGGGTCTGGGAAGTCTTTACCAACATGGCTCAAGAAGGGCATATTTACAAATATCATGTCACACGTCAAAATGGTCATCAACTGATGAAAATTGACCCTTTTGCTGTCAGATATGAGGCTCGTCCAGGAACAGGGGCAATCGTAACAGAGCTTCCTGAGAAGAAATGGAGGGATGGACTTTGGCTGGCACGAAGAAAACGTTGGGGCTTTGCTGAACGTCCTGTCAATATCTATGAAGTTCACGCTGGCTCATGGAAAAGAAATCCTGATGGTAGTCCTTATAGTTTTTCCCAGCTCAAGGATGAACTCATTCCTTATCTCGTTGAAATGAACTATACTCATATTGAGTTTATGCCCTTGATGTCCCACCCTTTGGGGTTGAGTTGGGGGTACCAGCTTATGGGTTACTTCGCTTTAGAGCATGCCTATGGTCGTCCTGAAGAGTTTCAAGATTTTGTCGAGGAGTGTCATATCCATAATATTGGGGTTATCGTAGACTGGGTACCTGGTCATTTCACCATTAATGATGATGCCTTAGCCTATTATGATGGGACACCGACTTTTGAATACCAAGACCATAATAAGGCTCATAACTATGGTTGGGGCGCTCTCAATTTTGACCTTGGAAAAAATGAAGTCCAGTCCTTCTTAATTTCTTGTATTAAGCATTGGATCGATGTCTATCATTTGGATGGTATTCGTGTGGATGCTGTTAGCAACATGCTTTATTTGGACTATGATGATGCTCCATGGACACCTAATAAAGATGGGGGAAATCTCAACTATGAAGGTTATTATTTCCTTCAACGCTTGAATGAGATTATTAAGTTAGAATATCCAGATGTGATGATGATTGCAGAAGAAAGTTCGTCTGCAACCAAGATTACAGGAATGAAAGAGCTTGGTGGTCTAGGATTTGACTACAAATGGAACATGGGCTGGATGAATGATATCCTCCGTTTCTACGAAGAAGACCCAATTTACCGTAAGTATGACTTTAATTTGGTGACTTTTAGCTTTATGTATGTTTTCAATGAAAACTATCTCTTACCATTTTCACACGATGAAGTGGTTCATGGCAAGAAGAGTATGATGCATAAGATGTGGGGAGATCGTTACAATCAATTCGCAGGCTTGCGCAATCTCTATACGTACCAAATTTGTCACCCTGGTAAGAAATTGCTCTTCATGGGTAGCGAATATGGTCAATTCCTAGAATGGAAATCTGAAGAACAGTTGGAATGGTCTAACCTAGAAGACCCAATGAATGCTAAGATGAAGTATTTCACTTCTCAGCTAAACCAGTTTTACAAAGACAACCGCTGTCTGTGGGAAATTGATACCAGCTATGATGGTATTGAAATCATTGATGCGGATAATCGAGACCAGAGTGTTCTTTCCTTTATTCGTAAGGGTAAAAAGGGAGAAATGCTAGTCTGCGTCTTTAATATGGCACCTGTTGAACGGAAAGATTTTACAATCGGACTACCCGTTGCAGGAATTTACGAAGAAGTCTGGAATACTGAGCTAGAAGAGTGGGGAGGCGTTTGGAAAGAACATAATCAAACTGTTCAAACGCAAGAAGGACTATGGAAAGATTATGAGCAGACCTTAACCTTTACCCTACCGGCTATGGGAGCTAGTGTATGGAAAATCAAACGCCGCTTGAAATCTACTAAAACCGTCACAAATAAAAACCAAAAAGGAGTAGAAAATGAAGAATGAAATGTTAGCTTTGATTCTTGCTGGTGGGCAAGGAACTCGTCTCGGTAAACTCACTCAAAGCATCGCAAAACCAGCTGTGCAATTTGGTGGGCGCTACCGTATCATTGACTTTGCCCTATCAAACTGTGCCAACTCAGGGATTCATAATGTTGGGGTCATTACACAGTATCAACCTCTTGCTCTCAACAATCATATTGGGAACGGTTCAAGCTGGGGACTAGATGGTATCAATTCTGGTGTTTCTATTCTTCAACCTTATTCTGCCAGTGAAGGAAATCGTTGGTTTGAAGGGACTAGTCACGCTATTTACCAAAATATCGACTATATCGACAGTGTCAACCCTGAGTATGTCTTGATTTTGTCTGGGGACCACATCTACAAAATGGACTATGATGATATGCTCCAGTCTCATAAGGATAATAATGCCAGCTTGACAGTAGCCGTTTTAGACGTCCCTCTTAAAGAAGCAAGCCGTTTTGGTATCATGAACACAGATGCTAACAATCGTATTGTTGAATTTGAAGAAAAACCAGCTCAACCTAAATCTACAAAAGCTTCTATGGGAATCTACATTTTTGATTGGCAACGCCTTCGTAATATGTTAGTCGCTGCTGAAAAGAGCAATGTAGATATGTCAGATTTTGGTAAAAATGTCATTCCAAATTACCTTGAGTCAGGTGAAAGTGTTTATGCTTACGAATTTAGCGGTTACTGGAAAGATGTTGGTACGATTGAGTCTCTTTGGGAAGCGAACATGGAGTACATTTCTCCAGAGAATGCCTTGGATAGTCGTAACCGTCAATGGAAGATTTACTCAAGAAACTTGATTTCACCACCAAACTTCCTCGGAGCAAATGCTGATGTGGAAGACTCATTAGTTGTAGACGGATGTTTCGTTGATGGAACTGTTAAACATTCTATCCTTTCAACAGGCGCGCAAGTTCGCGAAGGAGCGGAAGTTGTTGATTCAGTTATCATGAGTGGAGCTATCATTGGTCAAGGAGCTAAGATTAAACGTGCCATTATTGGTGAAGGTGCGATTATTTCTGACGGTGTCGAAATTGATGGAACAGATGAAGTACAAGTTGTAGGATATAATGAAGTAGTGGGGGTAGCAACAGATGAAGATTGATAAATATTCTGCCATTTTAGGAAACACAGTTGGTTTTCACGATATGTCGACATTGACAGACCACCGTCCAGTAGCAAGTTTGCCATTTGGTGGGAAATATCGTTTGATTGACTTCCCACTTTCAAGCCTTGCTAATGCAGGTGTTCGTAGTGTCTTTGGTATTTTCCAGCAGGATAATATCAGCTCAGTCTTTGACCATATTCGTTCAGGACGCGAGTGGGGCTTATCAACCCTTCTTAGCCATTACTATCTAGGAATTTACAATACCCGTGTAGAAAGTAGCACAGTTGGAAAAGAATACTACCAACAGCTTCTCACTTATTTGAAACGTTCTGGGTCAAACCAAACAGTTTCACTCAACTGTGATGTTTTGATTAACATTGATTTGAACCAAGTTTTCCATCTACATAGTACAACAAAAGGGCCTATCACTGTAGTTTATAAAAAACTAGCTAAGAAAGATATTTCAGAAGTAAATGCAATCTTAGAAGTGGATGAAACAGACCATGTTCGTTCTCATAAACTCTTTGATAGCAAGTCAACAGCTGAAACGTTCAATATGTCTACAGATATCTTTGTCGTTGATACACCTTGGTTGATTGAACGCTTGGAAGAAGAAGCTAAAAAAGAACATCCAGAGAAGTTGCGTTATGTTTTACGGGATTTGGCTGCAAAAGAGGGAGCTTTCGCCTACGAATACACAGGCTATCTAGCCAATATTCACTCTGTAGAGTCTTATTACCAAGCTAATAAAGATATGCTTGAATCGCAAAAATTCTATTCTCTTTTCTCACCAAACCAAAAGATTTATACAAAGGTTAAGAACGAAGAACCAACTTACTATGCTAATACATCTAAAGTAAGCACTTCTCAGTTTGCGTCTGGTAGTATCATTGAAGGTCAAGTTGCTAATTCTGTTCTATCACGTAATATTCATGTTCATAAGGATAGCTTGGTTAAAGATAGCCTGCTCTTCCCTCGTGTTGTTATTGGAGAAGGAGCTCAGGTTGAATATGCTATCTTGGACAAGGGTGTTGAAGTTGAGCCTGGTGTTGTGATTCGAGGAACTGCAGAACATCCAGTTGTCGTTAAGAAAGGTAGTAAAGTAACAGAGGATATTCATTCATGAAAATTTTATTTGTAGCAGCAGAGGGTGCACCCTTTTCAAAAACAGGTGGTCTGGGAGACGTCATTGGCGCTCTTCCTAAATCACTGGTAAAAGCGGGACATGAAGTTGCAGTAATTTTACCCTACTATGACATGGTAGAGGCTAAATTTGGAAATCAGATTGAAGATGTTCTTCATTTTGAGGTGAGTGTTGGTTGGCGCAGACAGTACTGTGGGATTAAGAAAACAGTTTTGAACGGAGTGACTTTCTACTTTATCGACAGCCAATATTATTTCTTCCGTGGTCATGTTTACGGTGATTTTGATGATGGGGAACGTTTCGCTTTCTTCCAACTGGCTGCCATTGAGGCTATGGAAAGGATTGACTTCATTCCTGACCTTCTCCATGTTCATGACTACCATACAGCCATGATACCGTTCTTGTTAAAGGAAAAATACCGTTGGATTCAAGCCTATCAAGGAATTAAAACTGTTTTAACCATTCATAATTTGGAATTTCAAGGACAATTTTCAGAAGGAATGTTATGGGATTTGTTTGGAGTTGGCTTTGAACGTTATGCTGATGGTACCCTTCGCTGGAACAACTGTCTGAACTGGATGAAGGCTGGTATTCTTTATGCTGACCGTGTTTCAACCGTTTCACCTAGCTATGCTCATGAAATTATGACCAGTCAGTTCGGATGTAACTTGGATCAAATTCTTCGAATGGAGTCTGGCAAGGTGTCTGGTATCGTGAACGGGATTGATGCTGACCTGTATAATCCTCAGACGGATGCTCTTTTAGACTATCATTTTAATCAGGAAGATTTGTCTGGAAAAGCTCAGAACAAGGCAAAATTACAAGAAAGAGTTGCCTTGCCAGTTAGAGCTGACGTTCCACTGGTGGGAATTGTTTCTCGTTTGACACGTCAAAAAGGTTTTGATGTGGTGGTCGAAAGTCTGCACCATATCTTGCAGGAAGATGTCCAGATTGTTCTTTTGGGAACTGGAGATCCAGCCTTTGAAGGAGCTTTCTCATGGTTTGCTCAAATCTACCCAGACAAGCTATCAGCAAATATCACTTTTGATGTCAAACTAGCTCAAGAAATCTACGCTGCCTGTGACCTCTTCCTCATGCCGAGTCGTTTTGAACCGTGTGGCTTGTCTCAAATGATGGCTATGCGTTATGGAACCTTGCCATTGGTCCATGAAGTTGGTGGCTTGCGAGATACTGTTCGCGCTTTTAATCCAATCGAAGGAAGCGGTACTGGCTTTAGCTTTGACAATCTATCACCTTATTGGTTAAATTGGACTTTCCAAACAGCTTTGGACTTGTATAGAAACCATCCTGATGTTTGGAGAAATCTACAAAAACAAGCTATGGAGTGTGATTTCTCATGGGATACAGCCTGCAAGTCATATCTTGACTTGTACCATAGTTTAGTTAATTAATAGATAAAATCGTATGATGACTTCATACGATTTTTAGGCTGTTTAGAGAGGAGAAGGTCTGTCTCAAGTAAAAGGATTGTGTGTTATGGATGTGGATGGAACCTTAATCCTAGAAGAAGTGATTGATTTGTTGGGAAGAGAGGTAGGTCGTGAGGAGGAAATTTCGCAGATTACAAGTCGAGCAATGCGAGGAGAGTTGGACTTTGAAAGCAGTTTACGAGACAGAGTTTCCTTGTTGGAAGGCCTTCCTATTTCGGTCTTTGATACAGTCTTCAACTCTATTCATCTAACGCCAAATGCCCAAGAATTCATCTCTATTCTCCAACAGAATGGCATTCTAGTTGGTCTGGTGTCTGGTGGCTTTACACCAATAGTTGAGAGATTAGCAAAATCACTTGGCATTGCCTATTTCTCTGCCAATCAACTTGAAGTCAAAGATGGTCTTCTAACAGGAAAATTAGTTGGACAAATTATCAGTCCCCAGGTCAAAAAAGAGACTCTGGAAAAATGGAGAGAGAAACTCAAACTTCCTAAAGAAAGAACGGTTGCAATCGGTGATGGGGCCAATGATTTATTGATGTTGAAGTCGGCGGGACTAGGAATCGCTTTTTGTGCCAAAGAAGTACTCAAAAAAGAAATACCGAATCATGTTGACAAGAGGGATTTTTTAGAAGTTCTTCCTTTGATTGACTGTTTAGAATGAGGGAAAATATGAAGATTGTAATTGCACCGGATTCGTTTAATACTATCCTAAAATCAAAAAACATCTTATAATAGTAGTTATGAAACTTACAAACGAAGAAACACAAAAAATTGAACAACTCCTAAGAGATTCATCGTACGCCAAATATCACAAACGTCTACAGATTATTTATTTTCGCTCAAAAGAAAAGAGTTATAAGGAAATCATGGATTTGCTAGATTGCAATAA
>NZ_VMKU01000090.1:0-23983 GCF_013276315.1 Streptococcus sp. 2741
TTTAAGTGATAAAGTCGGGTGTAGACAAATTTACGAACTCCATTCATTTATAAAAAATCAAGGAGGCTGAAAATCGTTCCTATCGGCCTCTTTTTGTATAGTGTGATGAGTAGGATCAGGTTCAAGTTTTAAAAAACCAAGCAAATATGATATACTAAAGAGCGAGTATTCTAGTAGAATTAGGACAAATAATATGAAACAAACGATTATTCTTTTATATGGTGGAAGGAGTGCGGAACGTGAAGTCTCTGTCCTTTCAGCTGAGAGTATCATGCGTGCGGTTAACTACGACCGTTTCACAGTCAAGACTTTCTTTATCAGTCAGTCAGGTGACTTTATCAAAACGCAGGAATTTAGTCAGACTCCAGGTCAAGAGGACCGTCTCATGACCAATGAAACCATTGATTGGGATAAGAAAGTTGCACCAAGTGCTATCTATGAAGAAGGGGCAGTGGTCTTTCCAGTTCTTCATGGTCCGATGGGAGAAGATGGCTCTGTTCAAGGATTCCTTGAAGTTTTGAAATTGCCTTATGTCGGTTGCAATATCTTGTCATCCAGTCTTGCCATGGATAAAATCACGACTAAGCGTGTGTTAGAATCTGCTGGCATTGCACAAGTTCCCTATGTGGCTATCGTTGAAGGGGATGATGTGACTGCTAAAATCGCTGAAGTGGAAGAAAAATTGACTTATCCAGTCTTCACTAAGCCGTCAAACATGGGTTCTAGTGTCGGTATTTCTAAGTCTGAAAATCAAGAAGAACTTCGTCAAGCTTTGGAACTTGCCTTTCAATATGACAGCCGTGTCTTGGTAGAGCAAGGGGTCAATGCCCGTGAAATCGAGGTTGGTCTCTTGGGAAACTACGATGTCAAAAGCACGCTACCAGGAGAAGTAGTCAAGGATGTTGCCTTTTATGACTACGATGCCAAGTATATTGATAACAAGATTACCATGGACATCCCAGCCAAAATCAGTGATGATGTGGTAGCTGTCATGCGTCAAAATGCAGAGACGGCCTTCCGTGCCATTGGAGGCCTCGGTCTCTCTCGTTGCGATTTCTTCTATACAGATAAGGGAGAGATTTTCCTAAACGAGCTCAATACCATGCCAGGTTTCACCCAGTGGTCAATGTATCCACTACTTTGGGACAATATGGGAATCAGCTACGCAGAACTAATCGAGCGTTTGGTTGACCTTGCCAAGGAAAGCTTTAACAAGCGCGAAGCGCATTTGCTATAAAATGAAAGAGAGGGTAGAAGCCAGAACCATCACTGCCAGGTGACTAGAGTTCTCGGGCTTCGACCCTTTTTAAAGGAGTAGAAATGAAATTAACAATCCATGAAGTTGCCCAAGCTGTTGGAGCTAAAAATGATGTTAGTCTTTTTGCGAACGCCCAGTTAGAAAAGGCTGAGTTTGACAGTCGATTGATTGGGACTGGAGATTTATTTGTGCCACTCAAAGGTGCGCGTGATGGTCATGACTTTATCGAAACAGCCTTTGAAAATGGTGCGGTAGCAACCCTGTCTGAGAAAGAAATCGCAAATCATCCCTACATTCTAGTAGACGACGTGTTGACTGCATTTCAAAAACTAGCTGCCTACTATCTTGAAAAAACGACTGTTGATGTCTTTGCTATTACGGGTTCAAATGGTAAGACAACGACCAAGGATATGTTGGCACATTTGCTGTCAACAATCTACAAAACCTACAAAACTCAAGGAAACTACAATAACGAGATTGGTCTTCCTTACACAGTTCTCCATATGCCTGAAGGAACAGAAAAGTTGGTTTTGGAGATGGGACAGGATCACTTGGGAGATATTCATCTCTTGTCTGAATTGGCTCATCCAAAGATAGCCATCGTGACCTTGGTTGGAGAAGCCCATTTGGCCTTTTTCAAAGACCGTTCGGAGATTGCCCAAGGAAAAATGCAAATTGCAGATGGCATGGCTTCGAATTCCTTGCTTTTGGCCCCAGCCGACTCCATTGTAGAGGCCTACTTGCCAACTGATAAAAAGGTGGTTCGTTTTGGGCAAGGAGCAGAGTTGGAAATCACAGACTTGGTTGAGCGTAAGGACAGTCTGACCTTTAAAGCTAATTTCTTGGAACAAGCCCTTGATTTGCCAGTGACTGGTAAGTACAATGCCACTAATGCTATGATTGCTGCTTATGTGGCCCTACAAGAAGGAGTTTCAGAAGAACAAATTTGTCAGGCCTTCCAAAATCTTGAATTGACGCGTAACCGTACCGAGTGGAAGAAAGCAGCCAATGGAGCAGACATCTTGTCAGATGTTTACAATGCCAATCCAACTGCTATGAAGCTGATTTTAGAGACCTTCTCTGCCATTCCAGCCAATGAAGGGGGCAAGAAAATTGCGGTTTTAGCGGACATGAAGGAACTGGGTAACCAGTCAGTTCAACTCCATAATCAGATGATTTTGAGCCTTTCTCCAGATGTGCTGGATACCGTGATTTTCTACGGAGAAGACATTGCTGAATTGGCCCAACTTGCCAGTCAAATGTTCCCAATTGGCCACGTTTACTATTTCAAGAAAACAGAAGACCAAGACCAATTTGAAGACCTAGTCAAGCAGGTCAAGGAAAGCCTCAGTGCCAATGATCAAATCTTGCTCAAGGGCTCTAACTCTATGAACCTAGCCATGTTGGTAGAAAGTTTAGAAAATGAAACCAAGTGATTTTGTTAAGTATCTGCAAAGAATGATTGCCCTTACAGATACTGGCTTAACCTTTACAAAAGATCCTTTTGACTGTGAGCGCTACGAAGACTTGCGAAGTCTGTTATCTGAAATGTTGAATCAGGTATCAGACCTTGATGCAGACGAAGTGGCAGAACTCTTGAAACCGACCTCCGCTTATGCGACTCCCTTAATGGACGTCCGTGCTTGGATTGTTGAGGATGAGAAGATTTGTCTGGTTAGGGGACAAGGAGAGGATAGTTGGGCTTTGCCAGGTGGCTTTGGTGAAGTCGGCTATTCTCCAACTGAAAATATTCTCAAGGAAATTGAAGAAGAAACCGGTTTTAAAGCCAAAGTTGAAAGACTGCTAGCTGTTTTTGATACCAATCGTTTCCAACTACAGAGCAAACAATATGCAAAGTTTGTTTTTGAATGTAAGCTTCTCGATGGACAATTCCAAGAAAATCAAGAAATCGCTGACCTTCAATTTTTTGCAATTGACCAACTGCCGAATTTATCTGAAAAACGCATTACCAAGGAGCAAATCGAGATTCTTTGGCAGGTTTATCAAGGTCAGAGGGAGCAATATCTTGACTAAGAAGATGATTATCGTATTTCTAAATCCATTTTTGACAAATAGCATGGTATAATAATATGCAGGAAAATTTTGAATTATGAGGAAGACTAGATGAATTTATGGGATATTTTTTTTACAACTCAGCCAACAGAAACACCTAAATTTGACCTTTTTTGGTATGTTAGCCTATTTACGCTCTTAGCCTTGACCTTTTATACAGCCTATCGCTATCGTGAAAAGAAGGTTTACCAACGATTTTTCCAGATTTTACAGGCCGTTCAGTTGATCCTTCTTTATGGTTGGTACTGGGTCAATCATATGCCATTGTCAGAAAGCCTACCCTTTTACCATTGCCGTATGGCTATGTTTGTGGTACTCTTGCTTCCTGGTCAGTCCAAATATAAACAATACTTTGCATTATTGGGAACATTTGGGACATTAGCAGCCTTTGTTTATCCAGTGCCAGATGCTTACCCTTTTCCACATATCACCATTTTATCCTTTATCTTTGGTCATTTAGCACTCTTGGGGAACTCTCTAGTTTATCTATTGAGACAGTATAGTGCGAAATTGCTGGATGTGAAGGGAATTTTTCTCATGACCTTTGCCCTAAATGCCTTGATTTTTGTGGTCAATTTGGTAACAGGTGGGGATTACGGATTCTTGACAAAACCGCCATTGGTTGGGGATCATGGTCTAGTAGCTAATTATTTACTTGTTTCAATTGTGCTGGTAGCTACTATCAGTTTGACTAAGAAAATCTTAGAATTCTTTTTAGCTCAAGAAGCAGAAAAAATGATTGCAAAGAAAGCTTAACACAGAGCTTTCTTTTTTTGTCTTAGAGAGTTTTTACAAGCAGCTTATAAAATAAGAATTTCTGAACATAGAAACTCAAAAATTGGCTGGGAAATTTAGGAAAAAAGCAAGCATGATTAAATTTTTTGTGTTATAATATTCTGTGAATAGCTATGCCTAAGTTTAGCTATGGAATAATACGAAGTGCGAAACTTGGAAGATAGAGAGGATGCGATGTAATGGCTAGAGAAGGCTTTTTTACAGGTCTAGATATTGGAACAAGCTCTGTCAAGGTGCTTGTAGCCGAGCAGAGAAATGGTGAATTAAATGTAATTGGCGTGAGTAATGCCAAAAGTAAAGGTGTAAAGGATGGAATTATTGTTGATATTGATGCAGCAGCAACTGCTATCAAGTCAGCCATTTCCCAAGCAGAAGAAAAGTCAGGCATTTCGATTAAATCAGTGAATGTCGGCTTGCCTGGTAATCTTTTGCAGGTAGAACCAACTCAAGGGATGATTCCAGTAACATCTGATACCAAGGAAATTACGGATCAAGATGTTGAAAATGTTGTCAAATCAGCTTTGACAAAGAGTATGACACCTGACCGTGAAGTCATTACCTTTATTCCTGAAGAATTTATTGTGGATGGTTTCCAAGGGATTCGTGACCCACGTGGCATGATGGGGGTTCGCCTTGAAATGCGTGGTTTGCTTTATACAGGACCTCGTACTATCTTGCACAATTTGCGTAAGACGGTTGAGCGTGCAGGTGTTCAGGTTGAAAATGTTATCATTTCACCACTAGCAATGGTTCAGTCTGTTTTGAACGAAGGGGAACGTGAATTTGGTGCTACAGTGATTGATATGGGGGCAGGTCAAACGACTGTCGCTACAATCCGTAATCAAGAACTCCAGTTCACACATATTCTCCAAGAAGGTGGAGATTATGTAACTAAAGATATCTCCAAGGTTTTGAAAACCTCTCGCAAATTAGCGGAAGGCTTGAAACTGAATTACGGGGAAGCCTATCCGCCTCTTGCAAGCAAAGAAACCTTCCAAGTAGAGGTTATTGGAGAAGTAGAAGCAGTCGAAGTGACGGAAGCCTACTTGTCAGAAATTATTTCTGCACGAATCAAGCACATCCTTGAACAAATCAAGCAAGAATTAGATAGAAGGCGTCTATTGGACCTCCCTGGTGGTATTGTCTTAATCGGTGGGAATGCCATTTTACCAGGTATGGTTGAGCTTGCTCAGGAAGTCTTTGGCGTCCGTGTCAAGCTTTATGTTCCAAATCAAGTTGGTATCCGTAATCCAGCCTTTGCGCATGTGATTAGTTTATCAGAATTTGCGGGTCAATTAACAGAAGTTAATCTTTTGGCTCAAGGAGCGATAAAAGGTGAGAATGACTTAAGTCATCAGCCAATTAGTTTTGGTGGGATGCTGCAAAAGACAGCTCAGTTTGTACAATCAACGCCTGTTCAACCAGCTCCTGCTCCAGAAGTAGAGCCGGTGGCGCCTACAGAACCAATGGCGGATTTCCAACAAGCTTCACAAAATAAACCGAAATTAGCAGATCGTTTCCGTGGCTTGATCGGAAGCATGTTTGACGAATAAAGAGGAAAAATAAATTATGACATTTTCATTTGATACAGCTGCTGCTCAAGGTGCAGTGATTAAAGTAATTGGTGTCGGTGGAGGCGGTGGCAATGCCATCAACCGCATGGTCGACGAAGGTGTTACAGGCGTAGAATTTATCGCAGCAAACACAGATGTACAAGCATTGAGCAGTACAAAAGCTGAGACTGTTATTCAGTTAGGCCCTAAATTGACTCGCGGTTTGGGTGCAGGAGGTCAACCTGAGGTTGGTCGTAAAGCTGCTGAAGAAAGCGAAGAAACACTGACGGAAGCTATCAGTGGTGCAGATATGGTCTTCATCACTGCTGGTATGGGAGGAGGCTCTGGAACTGGAGCTGCTCCTGTTATTGCTCGTATCGCCAAAGATTTGGGTGCTCTTACAGTTGGTGTTGTAACACGTCCCTTTGGTTTTGAAGGAAGTAAGCGTGGACAATTTGCCGTTGAAGGAATCAACCAACTTCGTGAGCATGTAGATACTCTATTGATTATTTCAAACAACAACTTGCTTGAAATTGTTGATAAGAAGACACCACTTTTGGAGGCTCTTAGCGAAGCAGATAACGTTCTTCGTCAAGGTGTTCAAGGAATTACCGATTTGATTACCAATCCAGGATTGATTAACCTTGACTTTGCCGATGTGAAAACGGTGATGGCAAATAAAGGAAATGCTCTTATGGGGATTGGTATCGGTAGTGGAGAAGAACGTGTTGTTGAAGCAGCGCGTAAGGCAATTTACTCTCCACTTCTTGAAACAACAATTGATGGAGCAGAAGATGTGATTGTCAACGTAACTGGTGGTCTCGACTTAACCTTGATTGAGGCAGAAGAGGCTTCACAAATTGTGAATCAAGCAGCAGGTCAAGGAGTGAACATCTGGCTCGGTACTTCAATTGATGAAAGTATGCGTGATGAAATTCGTGTAACAGTTGTCGCAACGGGTGTTCGTCAAGACCGCGTAGAAAAGGTTGTGGCTCCACAAGCTAGACCGACTACTAACTACCGTGAGACAGTGAAACCAGCTCATTCACATGGCTTTGATCGTCATTTTGATATGGCAGAAACAGCTGAATTGCCAAAACAAAATCCACGTCGTTTGGAACCAACTCAGGCATCTGCTTTTGGTGATTGGGATCTTCGCCGTGAATCGATTGTTCGTACAACAGATTCAGTCGTTTCTCCAGTTGAACGCTTTGAAGCCCCAACATCACAAGATGAAGATGAATTGGATACACCTCCATTTTTCAAAAATCGTTAAGTAAATGAATGTAAAAGAAAATACAGAACTTGTTTTTCGAGAAGTCGCAGAGGCTAGTCTGAGTGCTCATCGAGAGAGTGGTTCAGTCTCTGTCATTGCAGTTACCAAGTATGTAGATGTACCGACAGCGGAAGCCTTGCTTCCGCTAGGTGTTCATCATATCGGTGAAAATCGTGTCGATAAGTTTCTGGAAAAATATGAATCTTTAAAAGATCGAGATGTGACTTGGCATTTGATTGGTACCTTGCAAAGACGTAAGGTGAAAGATGTCATTCAATACGTTGATTATTTCCATGCCTTGGATTCAGTAAAGCTAGCGGAGGAAATCCAAAAAAGAAGTGACCGAGTCATCAAGTGTTTCCTTCAAGTAAATATTTCTAAAGAAGAAAGCAAGCACGGTTTTTCGAGAGAGGAACTGCTGGATATCTTGCCAGAGTTAGCCAGACTAGATAAGATTGAATATGTTGGTTTAATGACGATGGCACCTTTTGAGGCTAGCAGTGAGCAGTTGAAAGAAATTTTCAAGGCGACCCAAGATTTACAAAGAGAAATCCAAGAAAAACAAATTCCAAATATGCCTATGATCGAGTTAAGTATGGGAATGAGTCGTGATTATAAAGAAGCGATTCAATTCGGTTCCACCTTTGTTCGTATAGGTACAGCATTTTTTAAGTAGGAGAGAACCATGTCTTTAAAAGATAGATTCGATAGATTTATAGATTATTTTACGGAGGATGAGGATTCAAGTCTCCCTTATGAAAAAAGAGATGAGCCTGTGTTTACTCCAGTAAATTCTTCACAGGAACCGGCTCTCCCAATCACTCAAACTCCACAATCAGCTGGAACAAAGGAGAACAATATCACCAGACTTCATGCAAGACAACAGGAATTGGCAAATCAGAGTCAGCGTGCAACTGATAAGGTCATTATAGATGTTCGTTATCCTAGAAAATATGAAGACGCAACAGAAATTGTTGATTTATTGGCAGGAAACGAAAGTATCTTGATTGATTTTCAATATATGACTGAAGTGCAGGCTCGTCGTTGTTTGGATTACCTGGATGGGGCTTGCCATGTTCTAGCTGGAAGTCTGAAAAAAGTAGCTTCTACCATGTATCTGTTGACACCAGTGAATGTTATTGTGAATGTAGAAGATATTCGTTTGCCAGATGAAGATCAACAGGGTGAGTTTGATTTTGATATGAGACGAAATAGAGTACGATAATGATTTTTTTAATTCGTATGATTTATAATGCAGTGGATATTTACTCCCTGATTTTGGTAGCCTTTGCTGTCATGTCTTGGTTTCCAGGCGCCTACGAATCCAGTTTGGGTCGTTGGATTGTAGCGTTGGTAAAACCAGTGCTTGCTCCCTTGCAACGCCTGCCTTTACAGATAGTGGGCCTTGATTTATCTGTTTGGGTTGCGATTGTTTTGGTTCGATTTTTAGGAGAAAACCTAGTCCGTTTTCTGGCGATGATAGGATGAATAAAGGGATTTATCAGCATTTCTCCATAGAAGATCGTCCCTTTCTTGACAAGGGAATGGAATGGATAAAGAAGGTAGAAGATAGCTATGCTCCTTTTTTAACTCCTTTTATCAATCCTCATCAGGAGAAGCTATTAAAGATTTTGGCCAAAACCTATGGTCTTGCTTGTAGCAGTAGTGGGGAATTTGTCTCGAGTGAGTATGTTCGAGTTTTATTATACCCAGATTATTTCCAACCAGAGTTTTCAGATTTTGAAATATCTCTTCAGGAAATTGTGTATTCCAATAAATTTGAACATTTAACGCATGCTAAGATTTTAGGGACAGTCATCAATCAATTAGGGATTGAACGGAAACTTTTTGGAGATATCCTAGTAGATGAAGAACGGGCGCAGATTATGATTAATCAGCAGTTTCTTCTTCTATTTCAAGATGGATTAAAGAAAATTGGCCGTATACCTGTTTCGCTGGAGGAACGTCCTTTCGCCGAGAAGATAGATAAGCTAGAACAGTATCGAGAGCTGGATTTATCTGTGTCTAGTTTTCGATTAGATGTTCTTTTATCAAATGTTTTAAAACTATCTAGGAACCAAGCAAACCAGTTGATTGAAAAGAAACTTGTCCAAGTAAATTATCATGTGGTAGACAAATCAGATTATATTGTTCAAGTTGGAGACTTGATTAGTGTGAGAAAATTTGGGCGCTTGAGATTGCTTCAAGATAAGGGACAAACAAAAAAAGAGAAGAAAAAAATAACCGTCCAGTTATTATTAAGTAAGTGAGGAATAGAATGCCAATTACATCATTAGAAATAAAGGACAAGACCTTTGGAACTCGATTCAGAGGTTTTGATCCAGAAGAAGTCGATGAATTTTTAGATATTGTGGTTCGTGATTACGAAGATCTTGTTCGTGCGAATCATGATAAAGATTTGCGTATTAAGAGTTTAGAAGAGCGTTTGTCTTACTTTGACGAAATGAAAGATTCATTGAGCCAGTCTGTATTGATTGCCCAAGACACAGCTGAGCGAGTGAAACAAGCGGCACATGAACGTTCAAACAATATCGTTCACCAAGCAGAGCAAGATGCGCAACGCTTGTTGGAAGAAGCTAAATATAAGGCAAACGAGATTCTTCGTCAAGCAACAGACAATGCTAAGAAAGTTGCTGTTGAAACAGAAGAATTGAAGAACAAGAGCCGTGTCTTCCACCAACGTCTCAAATCTACAATTGAGAGTCAGTTGGCTATTGTTGAGTCTTCAGATTGGGAAGATATTCTCCGTCCAACAGCTACTTATCTTCAAACCAGTGATGAAGCTTTTAAAGAAGTTGTTAGCGAAGTGCTTGGGGAACCGATTCCAGCTCCAATTGAGGAAGAACCAATTGATATGACACGTCAGTTCTCTCAAGCAGAAATGGCAGAGTTACAGGCTCGTATTGAAGCAGCCAATAAAGAATTGGCTGAATTTGAAGCTCAGACTAAACAGGAAGTGGAAGCTCCAACTCCTGTAGTGGGTCCTCAAATGGAAGAAGAACCTGCTCATCCAGTTGGTCCAATGTATGAAGAGCCAGAAGTAGCTCCAGTACATCCTTCGGCTCCAACACCAGCTACAGAAACATTTGATTCAGCACCAGGATTTGAAGCACCGCAAGAATCCGTTACAATTTTATAAGAAATATTCTGAGAACAATATCTTATCCTTATATTTCCAGCGAGCAGGAGATGGTGTGAGTCCTGTAATCCCTATTGATAAGATTATCCTCTCAAAAACTCAAGTCTGAATGGAGTAAGATTTGACGTTCCCCACGTTACGGGATAAGAGGGAGAAAGACTAAATCTTTTTCCGAATAAAGGTGGTACCACGATTTTCGTCCTTTTTGGCAGTCGTGGTTTTTAATTTGTTATTATTTATAAAGGAGATACCATGAAACTCAAAGATACTCTTAATCTTGGTAAAACAGCTTTCCCAATGCGTGCAGGCCTTCCGACCAAAGAGCCAGTTTGGCAAAAGGAATGGGAAGATGCAAAACTTTACCAACGTCGTCAAGAATTGAACCAAGGAAAACCTCATTTCACCTTGCATGATGGCCCTCCATACGCGAACGGAAATATCCACGTTGGACACGCTATGAACAAGATTTCAAAAGATATCATTGTTCGCTCAAAATCTATGTCAGGTTTTTACGCACCATTTATCCCAGGTTGGGATACTCATGGTCTGCCAATCGAGCAAGTTTTGGCAAAACAAGGTGTCAAACGTAAAGAAATGGACTTGGTTGAGTACTTGAAACTTTGTCGCGAATACGCTCTTTCTCAAGTAGATAAACAACGTGAAGACTTTAAACGTTTGGGTGTTTCTGGTGACTGGGAAAATCCATATGTGACTTTGACTCCTGACTATGAAGCAGCCCAAATCCGTGTATTTGGTGAGATGGCTAATAAAGGCTATATCTACCGTGGTGCCAAGCCAGTTTACTGGTCTTGGTCATCTGAGTCAGCCCTTGCTGAAGCGGAGATTGAATACCATGACTTGGTTTCGACTTCCCTTTATTATGCCAACAAGGTAAAAGATGGCAAAGGTGTTCTAGATACAGAGACTTATATCGTAGTCTGGACAACAACTCCATTTACTATCACAGCTTCTCGTGGTTTGACTGTTGGAGCGGATATTGATTACGTCTTGGTTCAACCTGCTGGTGAAGCTCGTAAGTTTGTCGTTGCTGCAGAATTATTGACTAGCTTATTTGAGAAATTTGGTTGGGCTGATGCTCAAGTTTTGGCAACTTACCGTGGTCAAGAACTCAACCACATCGTAACAGCACACCCATGGGATACAGCTGTAGATGAGTTGGTTATCCTTGGTGACCACGTTACCACTGACTCTGGTACTGGTATTGTCCATACAGCCCCTGGTTTTGGTGAGGACGACTACAATGTTGGTATTGCTAATGGTCTTGAAGTCGCAGTGACTGTTGACGAACGTGGTATCATGATGAAGAATGCTGGTCCTGAGTTTGAAGGTCAATTCTATGAAAAGGTGGTTCCAACTGTTATTGAAAAACTTGGTAACCTCCTTCTTGCCCAAGAAGAAATCTCTCACTCATATCCATTTGACTGGCGCACTAAGAAACCAATCATCTGGCGTGCGGTTCCACAATGGTTTGCCTCAGTTTCTAAATTCCGTCAAGAAATCCTGGACGAAATTGAAAAAGTGAAATTCCACTCAGAATGGGGTAAAGTCCGTCTTTACAATATGATTCGTGACCGTGGCGACTGGGTTATCTCTCGTCAACGTGCTTGGGGTGTTCCACTTCCTATCTTCTACGCTGAAGACGGTACAGCGATTATGACTGCTGAAACTATTGAACACGTGGCTCAACTCTTTGAGGAACATGGTTCAAGTATTTGGTGGGAACGTGATGCTAAGGACCTCTTGCCAGAAGGATTTACTCATCCAGGTTCACCAAACGGCGAGTTCAAAAAAGAAACTGATATCATGGACGTTTGGTTTGACTCAGGTTCATCATGGAATGGAGTGGTAGTAAACCGTCCTGAGTTGACTTACCCAGCAGACCTTTACTTAGAAGGTTCTGACCAATACCGTGGTTGGTTCAACTCATCACTCATCACATCTGTTGCCAACCATGGCGTAGCACCTTACAAACAAATCTTGTCACAAGGTTTTGCCCTTGATGGTAAAGGTGAGAAGATGTCCAAATCTCTTGGAAATACCATTGCCCCAAGTGATGTTGAAAAACAATTTGGTGCGGAAATCTTGCGTCTCTGGGTAACAAGTGTTGACTCAAGCAACGACGTGCGTATTTCTATGGATATCTTGAGCCAAGTCTCTGAAACTTACCGCAAGATCCGTAACACCCTTCGTTTCTTGATTGCCAATACATCTGACTTTAACCCAGCTCAAGATGCAGTCGCTTACGAAGAGCTTCGCTCAGTTGATAAGTACATGACGATTCGCTTTAACCAGCTTGTCAAGACCATTCGTGATGCCTATGCAGACTTTGAATTCTTGACAATCTACAAGGCCTTGGTGAACTTTATCAACGTTGATTTATCAGCCTTCTACCTTGATTTTGCCAAAGATGTTGTTTATATCGAAGGTGCCAAATCACTCGAACGCCGTCAAATGCAGACTGTTTTCTATGACATTCTTGTGAAAATCACCAAACTCTTGACACCAATCCTTCCTCACACTGCGGAAGAAATCTGGTCATACCTTGAGTTTGAAGCAGAAGACTTCGTTCAATTGTCAGAATTGCCAGAAGCGGAAACTTTTGCTAACCAAGAAGAAATCTTGGATACATGGGCAGCCTTCATGGACTTCCGTGGACAAGCTCAAAAAGCCTTGGAAGAAGCTCGTAATGCAAAAGTTATCGGTAAATCACTTGAAGCACACTTGACAGTTTATCCAAATGAAGTTGTGAAAACTCTACTCGAAGCAGTAAACAGCAATGTAGCTCAACTTTTGATTGTGTCTGAATTGACCATCGCAGAAGGACCAGCTCCAGAAGCTGCCGTTAGCTTCGAAGATGTAGCCTTCACTGTTGAACGCGCTGCAGGCCAAGTCTGTGACCGTTGCCGTCGTATTGACCCAACAACAGCAGAACGCAGCTACCAGGCAGTCATCTGTGACCACTGTGCAAGCATCGTAGAAGAAAACTTTGCGGACGCAGTCGCAGAAGGATTTGAAGAGAAGTAAGGTTGTTGTCTGATACTAAGAAGGAAAAGGATTGCCAAACAGTCCTTTCCTTTTTGGTTTTGACTAGCTTTTTTGTGAAAAATTGTGTAGAATAGAATAGATAAACGAGGGGAAACCTCGGAAAATTTGAAGGAGAATCCATCTAATGGTAAAATTGGTTTTTGCTCGCCACGGTGAGTCTGAATGGAACAAAGCTAACCTTTTCACTGGTTGGGCTGATGTTGATTTGTCTGAAAAAGGTACACAACAAGCGATTGACGCTGGTAAATTGATCAAAGAAGCTGGTATCGAATTTGACCAAGCTTACACTTCAGTATTGAAACGTGCGATCAAAACAACTAACTTGGCTCTTGAAGCTTCTGACCAATTGTGGGTTCCAGTTGAAAAATCATGGCGCTTGAACGAACGTCACTACGGTGGTTTGACTGGTAAAAACAAAGCTGAGGCTGCTGAACAATTTGGTGATGAGCAAGTTCACATCTGGCGTCGTTCATACGATGTATTGCCTCCAAACATGGACCGTGATGATGAGCACTCAGCTCACACAGACCGTCGTTACGCTTCACTTGACGACTCAGTAATCCCAGATGCTGAAAACTTGAAAGTGACTTTGGAACGTGCCCTTCCATTCTGGGAAGATAAAATCGCTCCAGCTCTTAAAGATGGTAAAAACGTATTCGTAGGAGCTCACGGTAACTCAATCCGTGCCCTTGTAAAACACATCAAAGGTTTGTCAGATGACGAAATCATGGACGTGGAAATCCCTAACTTCCCACCATTGGTATTCGAATTCGACGAAAAATTGAACGTAGTTTCTGAATACTACCTTGGAAAATAAAAAAATGTAAGTCTAGAATTGATTTCTAGGCTTTTTGTTTTTGTTCCCAGTTTCCAATGGCTTGAAAAAGCGATATAATGATAGTAGGAAGTAATTTGTTTGAGAGAGGGTGGGTCTGATGGCTTATATTGAGATGAAACACTGTTATAAGCGTTATCAGGTTGGGGACACGGAGATTGTGGCCAATCGTGATGTGAATTTTGAGATTGAAAAGGGTGAATTGGTTATTATTCTAGGTGCATCTGGTGCAGGCAAGTCAACGGTTCTTAACCTTCTTGGGGGAATGGATACCAATGACGAGGGGGAGATTTGGATTGATGGTGTTAATATTGCGGATTATAGTTCCCACCAGCGCACCAATTACCGTAGAAATGATGTGGGGTTTGTTTTTCAGTTTTATAATCTAGTTTCTAATCTGACAGCTAAGGAAAATGTGGAACTGGCCTCTGAAATCGTGACAGATGCCTTGAATCCTGAACAGGTCTTGACAGATGTAGGTCTGGCTCATCGTCTCAATAACTTTCCAGCCCAGCTTTCTGGAGGGGAGCAACAGCGAGTCTCCATTGCACGCGCAGTAGCCAAAAATCCTAAGATCCTCCTTTGTGATGAACCGACTGGAGCCTTGGATTATCAGACGGGCAAGCAGGTTTTGAAAATTCTCCAAGATATGTCTCGTCAAAAGGGAGCGACGGTGATCATCGTGACTCATAATGGAGCTTTGTCGCCCATTGCTGATCGCGTGATTCATATGCACGATGCCAGTGTCAAGGATGTGGTGATCAACCAGCATCCTCAGGATATCGACAGTTTGGAGTACTAGCATGATGAAGCGAAAAACCTATTGGAAGGACTTAATTCAGTCCTTCACAGGCTCCAAGGGGCGTTTTTTATCCATCTTAACCTTGATGATGTTAGGGTCTCTAGCCTTAATAGGCCTCAAAGTGACTAGCCCCAACATGGAGGCGACAGCTAATACTTATTTAACAACTGCTCAAACCTTGGATTTGGCAGTTATGTCTAATTATGGTTTGGATCAAACAGATCAAGAAGAACTAAAACAGACGGAGGGCGCAGAGGTTGAGTTTGGCTATTTGACAGATGTGGCTATGGATAATGGGCAGGATGCCATTCGGCTGTACTCCAAACCAGAGCGAATTTCAAACTTTCAGCTAAGAGAGGGACGACTTCCTCAGTCAGACAAGGAAATCGCTTTGGCCACTCATTTGCAAGGCCAATACAGCGTGGGACAGGAGATTAGTTTTAAAGAAAAAGAAGAGGGTCATTCCTTTTTAAAAGACCATACTTATACCATTACTGGTTTTGTGGATTCAGCTGAAATCCTCTCCCAGCGAGATATGGGCCACGCAGGAAGTGGAAGTGGGACTCTGACAGCCTATGGGGTGATTTTACCTAGTCAGTTTGATCAGAAAGTCTACAATATAGCTCGTTTGAAATATCAAGATTTAGCAGGCTTAAATGCTTTTTCAGAAGCTTATGAAGAAAAATCCAAGCAACATCAGGAAGACCTTGAACAAGCTTTGTCAGATAATGGCAAGGCACGTCTGCAACTCTTGAAAAAAGAAGGACAAGAGTCTTTAGACAAGGGCCAAGAAACCCTTGACAAGGCTGAGACTAATCTGCAGGAAGGCAAGCGTCGTTTAGCAACCGCTCAAGCTCGTTTACAGGCTCAGGAAAGTCAACTAGCCTTGCTTCCTCAAGCCCAGAGAGAGCAGGCCCATGCTCAACTTACTCAAGCCAAGCAGGAATTGAGCAAGGAAGAAGACAAACTAAAGCAGGCTGAACAAAATTTAGCCCAAGAAAAGGAAAAATTAGAAAAACATCAGCAAGTCTTGGATGATTTGGCGGAGCCCAAGTATCAAGTCTATAATCGTCAGACCATGCCTGGCGGTCAAGGTTATCTCATGTACAGTAATGCTTCAGCCAGTATTCGGGCAGTGGGCAATATCTTTCCTGTGGTTCTTTATGCCGTAGCAGCTATGGTGACCTTTACAACTATGACTCGCTTTGTGGATGAAGAGCGAACTCATGCAGGGATTTTTAAGGCCTTGGGCTATCGCAGTAAGGATATTATCGCTAAATTTCTTCTCTATGGTCTAGTAGCTGGGACTGTCGGAACAGCTCTAGGTAGCATACTTGGCCATTATTTGCTAGCTGGTGTGATTTCAAGTGTCATTACAAAAGGCATGGTGGTGGGAGAAACCCAGATTCAGTTCTATTGGACCTATAGCTTACTGGCTCTTGTCTTGAGTTGGTTGGCGAGTGTGTTACCAGCCTACTTGGTAGCTCGTAGGGAACTTCATGATGAAGCAGCCCAGCTTTTACTGCCTAAACCTCCTGTTAAAGGAGCTAAAATCTTACTGGAACGCATCGGTTTTATCTGGCGTCGTCTCAGTTTTACTCATAAGGTAACAGCTCGCAATATCTTCCGTTATAAGCAGCGGATGTTGATGACGATCTTTGGTGTGGCAGGTTCTGTAGCCCTGCTCTTTGCAGGTTTGGGAATCCAATCCTCTGTAGCAGGAGTTCCGTCTAGACAGTTTCAACAAATCCAACAGTATCAGATGATTGTCTCTGAAAATCCTAGTGCGACCAATCAGGACAAGTCAGAGTTGGAAGAAGTGTTGAAAGGGCAGGATATCCAAGCATATCAGAAAATCTATTCTAAAACGCTAGACAAGGATTTCAAAGGTAAGGCTGGTCTTCAAACTATTACTCTTATGATGACAGAGAAGGAGGATTTGACTCCCTTTATTCATCTGCAACATCATCAGCAAGAGCTGACATTAAAAGATGGCGTCGTTATTACAGCTAAACTTGCCCAGCTGGCAGGTGTCAAGGTTGGGCAGACTCTAGAAATTGAAGGTAAGGAATTAAAGGTCGCTGCTATTACTGAGAACTACGTTGGTCACTTTATTTATATGAGTCAATCTAACTATGAGCAACTTTACGGACAGCTACCCCAAGCCAACACTTATCTGGTCTCGTTAAGGGATACCAGTGCGTCTAGTATCGAAAGACAGGCCGGCTTACTTATGAATCAATCTGCGGTGTCCAGCGTCGTCCAGAATGCTTCAGCCATTCGACTCTTTGACTCGGTCGCAAGTTCACTCAATCAGACCATGACTATCTTAGTTATCGTATCGGTTCTGTTGGCTATTGTTATCCTTTACAATCTGACCAATATCAACGTGGCTGAGAGAATCCGTGAACTCTCCACTATCAAGGTTCTCGGCTTTCATAATAATGAAGTCACTCTCTACATTTACCGTGAGACGATTGTGCTGTCCCTTGTGGGAATTGTACTTGGTCTGGTATCTGGTTTCTATTTACACCAATTTTTGATTCAAATGATTTCGCCTGCGACTATTCTCTTTTATCCACAGGTAGGCTGGGAAGTCTATGTAATCCCAGTGGCAGCAGTAAGCATTATTTTGACCTTGCTTGGTTTCTTTGTCAATTATCATCTGAGAAAGGTTGATATGCTTGAAGCCCTGAAATCTGTAGAGTAAGGTAGTTGTTTTTATCTGGTTGAATTTATATTTACTCGTAAACAAAAATCCTCCGTTTCAAAGAGTAGGGAACTCTTTGAAACAGAGGATTTTTTCTATAGGGCTTTAGCAGCTGCAATTGCGGCTTCGAAGTTTGGTTCAGAGTTGATATTGTCCACGTATTCAACGTAGCGAATAGTATTGTCAGTATCGAGGACAAAGACTGCGCGTGCCAATAGGTGCCACTCATTGATTAAGAGGGCGTAATCACGTCCAAAGGAATGGTCGAAATAGTCTGAGAGCATGATGGCATTTTCAATACCTTCAGCACCACACCAACGTTTTTGAGCAAATGGTAGGTCCATAGAAACAGTCAATACGACCGTGTTGTCCAGTCCAGCCAGTTCTTCATTAAAACGACGCGTTTGAGTTGAGCAGATGCCTGTATCGATAGAAGGCACGACACTCAAAACTTTTTTCTTGCCATCAAAATCAGCCAGAGATTTTTTAGAAAGGTCTGTTGTAGTGAGTGAAAAATCAAGTGCCTTGTCGCCGACTTGTAGTTGTTTACCTGTAAAGCTCACAGGATTTCCGAGAAAAGTTACCATAAGATACTCCAATCTTTTTTCTTCCATTTTAGCTGAAACAGTCGGAATTTTCCAATGATTTGACCGGAAATATGGGCATAGAAAAAACGCCAGTTCATGTGAGAATGACGTTTTTCAGAGGCTTATTTTGCCAATCCTTCAGCAATCTTGTCAAGGTTGTATTTCATCATGTTGTAGTAGCTGTCGCCTTCTTTACCTTGTTCTGCGATAGAGTCAGTAAAGATTTGAGCGTAGATTGGGATGTTTGTATCTTGTGAAACAGTCTTCATTGGACGGTCATCCACACTTGATTCTACAAAGAGGGAAGGAGTTTTTGTTTGGCGAAGTTTTTCAACCAAGGTCTTGATTTGGTCAGGAGTTCCTTCTTCTTCAGTATTGATTTCCCAAATATAGGCACTTGGGACACCGTAGGCTTTAGAGAAGTATTTGAAGCATCCTTCACTGGTTACGATCAATTTCTTCTCAGCAGGGATATTGTTGAATTTAGCTTTTGCTTCCTTATCAAGTTTGTCTAGTTTTTCAGTATATTCTTTGAGATTTTTTTCGTAGAATTCCTTGTTGCTAGGGTCTTTAGCGCTCAATTGTTTTGCGATGTTTTTAGCAAAAATCATACCGTTCTCAAGGTTAAGCCAAGCGTGTGGATCTTCTTTCCCTTTTTCGTTTTGGCCTTCAAGGTAGATAACATCAACACCTTCGCTGACTGCAAAGTAGTCTTTGTTTTCAGTTTTCTTAGCATTTTCTACCAATTTTGTAAACCAAGCATTGCCACCTGTTTCCAGGTTGATACCGTTATAGAAAATGAGGTCTGCTTCAGAAGTTTTCTTGACATCTTCAGGAAGTGGTTCGTATTCGTGTGGGTCTTGACCAACAGGAACGATACTGTGAAGATCAATCTTGTCACCAGCAATATTTTTAGTAATATCAGCGATGATTGAGTTTGTAGCAACAACTTTTAGTTTTTGACCAGAAGCTGCATCTTTTTTTCCGCTAGCACATGCTACAAGAGCAATGACGGAAAGAAAGAGAACGAGTAATGTACCTAATTTTTTCATTAGATCCTCCAATTTATTAGGGCTTTGCCCCTTATTTTAACAAATGTTTATTTTTTAGTTTCAAATATCGTTGTTTTGGAGCGATAAAGAAGCTAATGAGAAAGAAACTAGCGGCTGTAAGCACGATACTAGAACCTGCCGCAACGTTAAAGCTATAGCCGATAAAGAGCCCCAAAACTGAAGCAGTAGCTCCAAAGGTTGAGGAAAGGAAAATCATGCTTTTCAGGCTATTAGCATACAGATAAGCAGTTGCAGCTGGGGTAATCAGCATGGCTACAATCAGGATAGTTCCGACACTTTGCATGGCTGTCACAGACACGAGAGTCAAGAGTACCATGAGAAGGTAGTGATAGAAATTGACAGGCATTCCCATGGCTTTAGCCAAGAGTTCATCAAAGGATGTTATCAAGAGTTGCTTGAAGAAAATCCAGATTAACAAGAGAATGACTGCTCCCACACCCATAGTAATAAACATATCCGTATCTTGGACGGCCAGGATATTACCAAAAAGGATATGGAAAAGGTCAGTTGAACTTTTAGCGACACTAATCAAGATGATACCGAGGGCTAAGAAAGAAGAAAAGGTAATGCCGATGGCGGTATCGCTTTTGATAATCGAGTTTCCCTTGATGTAGGTAATGATGATGGCAGCTAGCAGTCCAAAGACAATGGCTCCGATAAAGAAGTCAAGGCCCAAGATGAAGGAGAGGGCTACACCTGGTAAGACAGCATGTGAAATGGCATCTCCCATGAGTGACATCCCGCGTAGGATGATGAAGCATCCCACAGCTCCAGCTACGACCCCGACGACAATGGCTGTTATCAAGGCATTTTGTAAGAAATGGAATTTTTGCAATCCATCGATAAATTCTGCAATCATAGGTCACCTCCATTGAAAAAGAGTCGATTACCGTAAGCTTCTTTGAGATTGGCTTCGGTAAAGGTTTCTTTGGTTGGACCAAAGGCAATCACTTCTCGATTGACAAGCAAGACTTGATCGAAGTAGTGGGGAACCTTGCTGAGGTCGTGGTGGACGATGAGAACCGTCTTCCCAGCTTTTTTCAGATCTCTCAGCGTATTCATGATGATTTCCTCACTGACAGAGTCAATCCCAACAAAGGGTTCATCCAAGAGGATATAGTCGGCTTCCTGTACCAAACATCTGGCAATCAAGACCCGCTGGAATTGACCTCCAGACAGTTGACTGATTTGCCGTTCAGCGTAGTCAGCTAGACCGACGATTTCAAGGGCTTCTTGCACTTTCTTCCAATGTTTAGTCTTTAAACTTCGAAAGAGAGGGATAGAGGGAAAGAGTCCTAACGAGACGCATTCCTTGACCTTGATGGGAAAGTTGTAGTCGATATTGATTTTTTGTTCGACATAGGCGATTCGGTGTAAGGATTTTTTAACTTCCTTGTCATCGAGAAATGCCTGACCTTGATGTGGGATAATTCCCAGCATACCTTTTAATAGTGTTGATTTCCCAGCGCCGTTTGGACCAATGATACCGATAATTGTTGGTCCATGGAGCACTAGTGAAATATCCTTAAGTGCCAACGTTTCTTTGTAGGAGACACTGAGGTTTTCGATACGTATCATAAACTTGTATTCCTCCTGTCTCTTAATATACATTAAAAAAAAAATTAAGTCAAGTTAATTTTTGAAAAAATTAAAATAAGTCATTAAAAAATCTTTACACATCACACAAGGGAATCAATATATAGTGGATTGAATCTGGAATAGTCCACCGAGTTTTTTAAAACATTGTTAGAAATTCAAAGTAAATTATAAAAATGCCTTAGAAGCAGCATTGTACTACTCCAGCTCCAACTAACTCTATTTTGCTATATATTTAGTAGGAGGTCTAATAAAACGCATAATCTCAAGGTTTATACACCTGATATTATGCGTTTTTATGATTTTAAAGATTCTTTAATTAGATTTACTATCTGTACTTCAAAAAGTGTTTTAATCTATCCATGGATAACCCCTTAGTTTACCCTTTGATTTTTGTTGAGTATGAGCGATTCTTTGATGAATTATTTTGAATCAGTATATCACACTTTAAACATCAATAGTTTTTACTTTTGGTTAATGGACTAAAGTAACTAAATCCCCCTGCAAGAAATCTTATAGTACCTGCTAATATTAGAATACTTATGATAGTTAAGTTATGTGAAACAAGTATCCCTCCAAGGTATGCTCCTAAGGGGATAGAAGCAAATGAGATCATTCTAGTAATGCTAACAACACGTCCCAACATTTCTTTTTTGACAACTTTTTGTCGTAACGTAAAATATGTAATGGCATTGATATTGCCAAACATATTACTCAAACCTAAAAATACTCCCATATATATATAGTTTGTGTTAATTGATAGCAACATAGTAAATAGACCAGCTAGCATTGTACTGATGGAGAGGATTTTTCCATATCTAAACTTTTTAATTAATTCAGGGGCAAGAATAGCACCTAATATAGCTCCTACACCAGCTATTGAGAGTATTAATCCATAGTGAAAGGAGGTATAGCCTAGAACATCTGTAATATAGTAAACTAAGTTGGCCTGAAATATATGAATGCCAAAGTTTGTTCCAAAAAAAAGAATAGCTCCACTTAGGATGATTTTATCATTTTTTACATAGTGCAAACCAATAGATATTGTTTTAGAAAGACTCTCTTTTTTAGAGATATTTACTAGTGTATTTTCTGGAGTTTTTATGCAGAGAATTAATAGGCTGGCAATTAAAAAGGTAAGAGCATTGACCCATAAAACTTTAGCTGGATTAATAAGTAATAGAACAGAACCACTAATCATAGGACCGATAAGATTTAATGTATTGTCAATAAGTTGGATTCCTGAATTGGATTTTGATAGCTGATTGTCTGTTACAATCTGTGGTAACAAGCTTTGAAATGCTGGGTGGACTAATGGCTCTGTAGAGGAGAGCAGGAAGGTTAAAATATAAATTAAGAGTAAGAGTATATTATCATTTTTAAAAGATATTATTAGCAAACTTAGAATGACTAATGAGATTAAATGACATATTGAAATGATATATACTTTTTTGAATTTATCTGCTAATATACCTCCTACTAGAGAAAATAAAATCCATGGTAAAAATGAAATACCGTATAGAGTAGCCATATGAAATGGAGATCCTGTTTTCTCAAATACTAGCAAAGGTAGAGCTAATTTTCTTAGCCAATCACCAAAGTTGGATACAAGAAATGTTAGCCACAATATTTTGTAATTTCTATTCAATAATATTACCTCCACGACAGGTTATACAATTGGGATCTATATGCCAATGCTCGGCTATTTTTGTAGTCATTGTATTCATATCTATAGATTTTAATTGGCCTACAGTAGTTAATTCACCGATACCAGTGATATATTTTGTAACTTCTGAACAAATGATACCAGTTGCTACAGATACTAGAGGAGCTATGGCAGTATTGTCACCAACTAAGTTTAAACGAGTTCTTTCTTCAAGGATTAGGTGAGAAATAGGGTGTTCTTTTTGGATAGTATTTCTCCAACAATCTATGCATCCAGATATTTTGGGGATAATAGTATATTGCAGGGCTCGTTGCGCTTCTAAACCTGCACAAAATAAAGGAATATTCAGCTTTACTATAGCTTCATTTACCCATCTTGCTAGTTTGATTTTAGGTCTATCCGCAACTAGTATTAAGCAGTCGAATCCTCGGAATGATTCAACAACATCTTCAGATGAATTGATTTTCTTTTCCTCAACAGTAAATTTTATTTGAGGATTAAATTCATAGATGCGTTGTTTTGCTATACTTGCTTTACTCTTTCCTATATCATCAAAGTTATATAAAATTTGTCTATTTAAATTAGATATATCAACGACATCAAATTCAACAGCTTTTATTTCTCCTATACCTAAGCCAGCTAAGTCATATATAATGTGAGATCCTAATCCGCCTAATCCAATAATTCCAATTTTTGAATCAATTAATTTTTTTTGAGAAATATATTTATTTTCACTTAAAGTTGCGTAAGATGAAAAAAAGTTGATGTTTCTGTGATAACGTTCTAATTCATACTTGGATAATATTTTAGAACCAGTAAGATTTAAATCCTCGATAAATCGTTCTTTACTGATTTCATCAATAGCTTCCATTACATCAGATGGTGATAGTTCACTGTAGGTTTCTGAAACTTCTCTTATGATTTTTTCGACAGTATTAATTCCATCCATTTTTTTGAGCATGTATTCAATAGCTCCGCTAGGGTCTTCATATTCTGTAATTTCTCCAACCCCACCTATATAGACCGATCCGTCTTTATATACTACTGGGTAAGCCTTTTTTAGTTTTGGACGAGCTTTTAGTAGATCCATTATATCTCCTTATATCAATTAAAAGAAAAGGTAACTAGAGAAAGTCTAGTTACCAGCCTCGGTGAAGAAAGTATTACTATCCTTCTACTGCGATTCCTGCAATACTTACAGAATGAACACGTTTTTGCTTAAGCATAAAATCTACCTCCTAATATTTAAATTTCAAGTAGCAAAGCTATGAGATAGATAATACTCAATCATTTTCAAAAAGCAACCTTGTCCATTGTCTGCTGACAGTGGACTTTAAAACGCTTTTTTCCAGTCCTTGAATAACTTCTTGAAGCTTATCAATGACGGCTTCCAATGTTTGGAAAGCCTTGTTTTTAAAACCTCGTTTTCGAATTTCTTTCCAGACTTGTTCAATAGGGTTCATTTCTGGTGTATAAGGTGGGATAAAAGCCAACTCAATATTACTTGGAATCTCTAAGGTACTTGATTTATGC
>NZ_VMKU01000091.1:0-639 GCF_013276315.1 Streptococcus sp. 2741
ATCATGGAAAATTAGGATTGTCAAAACAGGATCTGCTCTATCCTAGAAAAGGAAAAGCGCTTAAGAAACAAGCTAGCACCAATTTTAAACCCCCTGGTCAATCTATCGAACAGCGTCCTGAAGCTATCAATCTGCGATTGGAGAATGGGCATTATGAGATTGATACGGTTCTGCTTACAAGGGTGAAAAATTATTGTTTACTGGTCTTAACTGATCGAAGGACTAGGCATCAAATTATCCGATTGATTCCAAATAAAAGTGCTGAGGCGGTCAATCAGGCTTTAAAACTCATCTTAAAACAAGACAAGATTCTGTCCATCACGGCAGATAATGGTACAGAATTTAACCGCTTGTCTGATGTATTTTCTGAGGAACATATCTATTATGCGCACCCCTATGCCTCTTGGGAAAGGGGAACTAATGAGAATCACAACAGGCTCATTCGGAGATGGTTACCTAAGGGAACTAAGAAAACGACTCCCAAAGAAGTCGCATTCATCGAAAATTGGATTAATAACTATCCTAAAAAATGCTTGAACTACAAATCACCCAGAGAAGACTTCTTCATGGCTAACTTGAACTTGAAATTTGGCGAGAAGTTAGCAAATTGTAAAAAGTTTAAAAAAATTAGAAAAAGGT
>NZ_VMKU01000092.1:0-627 GCF_013276315.1 Streptococcus sp. 2741
GGACATGTGGACCTACTCCTATTGGAGCCCAACAAGATCCCAGTTTACTGATTCTACCGAAACCAGCCTCATCTTGGTACATCAAGCGAACCTTACGAAAATGCCTACTGGTTTTAAAGCGCTTTCTGAGCTTCTTGAATTGAGATTTTATTTTTAGACGCGACAATGGTTTGAGAGTCTACTTTCTTGGGATGTTCTGGACGTGGCCTAATATTTCGCCAACCATGGTGCTTCAAGAGTTGATAAAAGACATCACGTGTGTAGGAAGGACCTAACTCCTTTGTATAAGCCTGAAATAAGGCATCAATTGTAACAAATTCTCCTGCCTCTGCAGCCTTCAAATGACGGGCAAGAAAGGCTTTCTCTTCCTCAATTGTCATATGTGCATGGTTACGACCACCACGTATTTCTTGAAGGAGAGAATCGCGTCCGAACTCCTCATATTTTTTTACAGTTGGCCAAATCGTTGTTTGATTACAGTCTAAAAACTCTATAATCTCTTTATAAGATTTACCCATCAGACGAAATAGAACGATTTGAAGGCGTTTATGATATTTAGCTGTACTAGAGTCTTTTAAAAGTGTTTTGATAGCTTGGATTTCTTCTTTAGTTGATTTCATATTACTA
>NZ_VMKU01000093.1:0-595 GCF_013276315.1 Streptococcus sp. 2741
CCCATTGGAGCCCAACAAGATCCCAGTTTACTGATTCTACCGAAACCAGCCTCATCTTGGTACATCAAGCGAACCTTACGAAAATGCCTACTGGTTTTAAAGCGCTTTCTTGTCTTCTTGAATTGAGATTTTATTTTTAGACGCGACAATGGTTTGAACGTCTGCTTTCTTGGGATGTTCTGGACGTGGCCTAATATTTCGCCAACCATGGCGCTTCAAGAGTTGATAAAAGTCATCACGTGTGTAGGAAGAACCTAACTCCTTTTTATAAGCCTGAAATAAGGCATCAATTGTAACAAATTCTCCTGCCTCTGCAGCCTTCAAATGACGGGCAAGAAAGGCTTTCTCTTCCTCAATTGTCATATATGCATGGTTACGACCACCACGTGTTTCTTGAAGGAGAGAGTCGAGTCCGAACTCCTCATATTTTTTTACAGTTGGCCAAATCGTTGTTTGATTACAGTCTAAAAGCTCTATAATCTCTTTATAAGATTTACCCATCAGACGAAATAGAACGATTTGAAGGCGTTTATGATATTTAGCTGTACTAGAGTCTTTTAAAAGTGTTTTGATTGTTTGGATTTCTTCTTTAGTT
>NZ_VMKU01000094.1:0-1106 GCF_013276315.1 Streptococcus sp. 2741
ATTTCTTTTTACCAGAATCATTCGCTAATTGTTTTTTAAGGCGATGGATTTTTACTTCCGTCGCATCAATCATTACCGTGTCCTCAGAACTGAGAGGAGTTCTTGAAATCGTAAAACCACTTTGAACAAGAGTTACTTCAACCCATTGACTCCGATGGGTTAAGTTGCTTTCGTGAATACCAAAATCAGCCGCAATTTGTTCATAAGTTCGATATTCTCGCACATATTGAAGAGTGTCCATAAGAAGGTCTTCTAGGCTTAATTTAGGTTTTTATCCATCTTTTGCGTGTTTAATTTTTAATACAGCTAACATCTCTTCAAAAGTGGTACGCTGAATACCAACAAGACGATTAAATTGTGCATCAGTTAGTTGTTTACTTGCTTCATAATTCATAGAACTACTCTACCATGTTTTGTTTCGCAGGAAAGTCTATTATATTTAAGGATATTTGAAAGCTGTATTTTAGAAAAACAATTATGGAGTTTTGATATTTTCTTAGTTTCAAACAAGCATGTTATAATAAAGCTATGGCATATAGTACAGATTTTAAACATCGAGAATTAGATTACATCAAAGAGGGGCACAGCCATGTCGAGGCAGCCAAGGTTTTTGATGTTGGCGTCAGAACTCTCTTCATGTGGGAAAAGAAAGACGTGAACAAGGACACTCATACTAAGCTAAAATAAAAAAGCATTATATAGTAGTAATATGAAATCAACTAAAGAAGAAATCCAAGCTATCAAAACACTTTTAAAAGACTCTAGTACAGCTAAATATCATAAACGCCTTCAAATCGTTCTATTTCGTCTGATGGGTAAATCTTATAAAGAGATTATAGAGCTTTTAGGCTGTAATCAAACAACGATTTGGCCAACTGTAAAAAAATATGAGGAGTTCGGACGCGATTCTCTCCTTCAAGAAACACGTGGTGGTCGTAACCATGCATATATGACAATTGAGGAAGAGAAAGCCTTTCTTGCCCGTCATTTGAAGGCTGCAGAGGCAGGAGAATTTGTTACAATTGATGCCTTATTTCAGGCTTATACAAAGGAGTTAGGTCCTTCCTACACACGTGATGCCTTTTATCAACTCTTGAAGCGCCATG
>NZ_VMKU01000095.1:0-8831 GCF_013276315.1 Streptococcus sp. 2741
AAATCATGGGAGCTATAAACTCTCCGTCTACTTGTCCTGCAACAATTGAAGTTCGCTCAAAACGACGTCCGCTAATCTTTTCATAGACTTTCTCCCCTCTAGGAGCCCCTGCATAAGGACGAGGGAGCGCTATTGTATAATAGATTGAAACTAGAATAGTACACCTCTACTTCTAAAACATTGTTAGAAATCGATTTGACTGTCCTGATCGAATCGTCCTATTCTTATTTCATTTTACAATATAAAAGAAATAAATACGGCTGACTATCCTGATTTTTATAATCAAGCGATTACTGAAATAAGAAATGGGATAAAATAGATAGAGATGTTACATAAGAAATTGTAAGAGGTCTGTTCCCTCTTGATAAAATGACTCTCGCACCCAAAATAGCATCATATTCGGTGCAAAGGAGGTGCGATAGATGAACGATAAGCAGGAAATAGTAAACAGGATAGAAAATTTTGAATCGAATCAAGTTTTTATAGCAAATGATTTCTTTGAAATTGTAGGATATGAAACTGTTCGTAGTACATTAAATCGTCTTGTAAAAGACAAAAAGGTTACTCGCATTTTGAAAGGTATTTATTATAAACCAAAATATATAGAACTGATTGGAGAGTATGCAATGGCCTCTGTGGATGAAGTTGCTGATGCTATTGCTAGAAAATATAATTGGACCATTGCTCCATCGGGAAACACAGCCCTTAATTTACTTGGTCTATCTACGCAGGTACCAGCAAAATGGATCTATATATCAGATGGAAGATATGCCAGTTTTAATGTTGGTAAGGCAAGAATAGAATTTAAGCATAGAAATAATGGAGATATTTCAAATATGTCAACCTTAACTGCAATGGTGATACAATCTGTCAAGGCAATGGGGAAAGAGAACATTACTTCTCAGCAGATTGACTACTTACGGAAAAAATTATCTGAAGAAGAAAAGTCAACATTACTAGCTGAAGGTAAAACTACAAGTGTCTGGGTATATAGTATTATCAAGAAAATATCAGAGGTATAGGGATGTTTGAGGATAAATCGACTGGGAAAAATAAATCAATTTCTCAGAATGTTTTTAGAAGTGACGGTGTCTATTCTAGCTTCAATCTACTAGAAATTCCATAGATAGAAAACTAGATGGTTCCTATAGATAGGGCTGATCTAGTTGATGTGAGATGCTTTGGCTTGCTAGAGGAATTGTGGATTGCCAAACTGTATCATTGAAATTATTGCTTAAATTTGTTATGATATAAATATGAATAAAAGTAGACTGGGACGTGGCAGACACGGGAAAAAGAGACATATATTATTGGCTTTGATTGGTATTTTAGCAATTTCTATTTGCCTATTAGGCGGATTTATTGCTTTTAAAATGTATCAGCAAAAAAGTTTTGAGCAAAAGATTGAATCGCTCAAAAAAGAGAAAGACGATCAATTAAGTGAGGGAAATCAGAAGGAGCATTTTCGTAAGGGTCAAGCCGAAGTGATTGCCTATTATCCTCTCCAAGGTGAGCAAGTGATTTCCTCTGTTAGGGAGCTGATAAATAAAGACATTAAGGACAAGCTAGAAAGTAAGGACAATCTTGTTTTCTACTATACAGAGCAAGGAGAGTCAGGTTTAAAGGGAGTCGTCAATCGTAATGCGACCAAACAAATCTATGATTTAGTTGATTTTAAGGTTGAAGAGACTGAAAAGACCAGTCTAGGAAAGGTTCACTTAACAGAAGATGGGCAACCTTTTACACTTGACCAACTCTTTTCAGATGCTAGTAAGGCTAAGGGACAGCTGATAAAAGAATTGACCTCCTTTATAGAGGATAAAAAAATAGAGCAAAACCAGAGTGAGCAGATTGTAAAAAGCTTCTCTGACCAAGACTTATCTGCATGGAATTTTGATTATAAGGATAGTCAGATTATCCTTTATCCGAGTCCTGCGGTTGAAAATTTAGAAGAGATAGCCTTACCAGTATCTACTTTCTTTGATGTTATCCAATCTTCGTACTTACTCGAAAAAGATGCGGCCTTGTACCAGTCTTATTTTGATAAGAAACATCAAAAAGTTGTCGCTCTAACCTTTGATGATGGTCCAAATCCAGCAACGACTCCGCAGGTATTAGAGACTCTAGCTAAATATGGTGTTAAAGCCACTTTCTTTGTGCTTGGGAAAAATGTTTCTGGGAATGAGGACTTGGTGAAAAGGATAAAATCTGAAGGTCATGTTGTTGGAAACCATAGTTGGAGCCATCCGATTCTCTCGCAACTCTCTCTTGATGAAGCTAAAAAACAAATTACTGATACTGAGGATGCGCTAACTAAGGCGCTGGGTTCTAGTTCAAAACTCATGCGTCCGCCTTATGGAGCCATTACAGACGACATTCGCAATAGCCTCGATTTGAGCTTTATCATGTGGGATGTGGATAGTCTGGACTGGAAGAGTAAAAATGAAGCATCTATTTTGACAGAAATTCAGCATCAAGTAGCTAACGGCTCTATCGTTCTGATGCATGATATTCACAGTCCGACAGTCAATGCCTTGCCAAGGGTCATTGAGTATTTGAAAAATCAGGGTTATACCTTTGTGACCATACCAGAGATGCTCAATACTCGCCTAAAACCTCATGAACTGTATTATAGCCGTGATGAATAAGCAAGAAAAAATAGGTTCTGTCAGATATGTGATAGACTTATTTTTTACAAAAGATAGTACTAATTAGCAAAAAAATTATGCTATAAATGATAAATAAAATAGAAGGATAAGCATATGAATACCTATCAATTAAATAATGGAGTAGAAATTCCAGTTCTAGGATTTGGAACTTTTAAGGCTAAGGATGGAGAAGAAGCCTATCGTGCAGTGTTAGAAGCCTTGAAGGCTGGTTATCGTCATATTGATACGGCGGCGATTTATCAGAATGAAGAAAGTGTTGGTCAAGCAATCAAAGATAGCGGAGTTCCACGAGAGGAATTGTTCGTAACTACCAAGCTGTGGAATAGCCAACAAACCTATGAGCAAGCTCGTCAGGCTTTTGCAGAGTCTTTAGCGAAGTTGGGCTTGGATTATTTGGATCTGTATTTGATTCATTGGCCAAATCCAAAACCGCTTAGAGAAAATGACGCATGGAAAATCCGAAATGCTGAGGTCTGGAGAGCGATGGAAGACCTCTATCAAGAAGGCAAGATCCGTGCTATCGGCGTTAGCAATTTTCTTCCCCATCATTTGGATGCCTTGTTTGAAACAGCAAAAATTCTTCCAGCGGTCAATCAAGTTCGCTTGGCGCCAGGTGTGTATCAAGAGGAAGTCGTAGATTACTGTCGAGAAAAAGGAATTTTATTGGAAGCTTGGGGCCCTTTTGGTCAGGGAGAACTATTTGATAGTAAGGAAGTCCAAGAAATCGCAGCAAATCATGGAAAGTTTGTTGCTCAGATAGCCTTGGCCTGGAGCTTGGCAGAAGGATTTCTACCACTTCCAAAATCTGTCACAGCCTCTCGTATTCAGGCTAATCTTGATTGCTTTGGAATTGAATTGAGCCATGAGGAGCGTGAAACCTTAAAAGCGATTGCTGTTCATTCTGGTGCTCCACGAGTTGATGATGTGGATTTTTAGAAAATCATAAAAAGAATTGTACATTGTTCTAATTTTTGATATAATAGTCAGCAGGAAAGAAAGTCTTATGGCGTTCTTCAAGCGAGCTTGGGATAGTGGGAGCCAAGTAGGGCAAAATAAAGTGCTGGCGCTTTCTGTAGTATTTTCAAAAACAATGAAGTAATAAATTAGGGTGGAACCGCGTTTCTGACGCCCCTAGGTTAAATCAACCTAGGATTGTCGGACGCGGTTCTTTTGCTTATTCAGTCTATTGTGTGAAAGAAAGGAGAGACGTGGAAAACCTTTATCTTGTAAAAGACGATAGTCAACTAGCTACATTTCGTGATTTTGTAGTAAGAAATACTGAAAAGTTGAAAGATTATCAATCTTTTTTAAAGAATGAACTTGCAGTCTGTGATTTACCGCAAGCCGTTATTTGGTCAGATTTTAATGCTGCTACACAGATTATTAGGGAAAGCGCTGTTCCAGCCTATACAAATAATAGACGAATGGTTATGACGCCTGATTTAGCTGTTTGGAAAGAGTTATATTTGTATCAGTTGATGGACTACAAGTGTTCTCAGCAAACTCAAGCAATAGAAAGTCACTATCATTCTTTATCTGAAAATTTCCTCTTACAGATTGTAGGACATGAGCTAGCTCATTGGTCGGAGCATTTTTTAGATGATTTTGATGGTTACGACTCTTATATCTGGTTCGAAGAGGGGATGGTTGAATATATTAGTCGCAAGTATTTCTTGACAGAAGAGGAATTTCAAGCGGAAAAAATTTGTAATCAATCTCTCGTAGAACTTTTTCAGAAGAAGTATGGTTGGCATTCACTGAATGATTTTGGTTCTTCGACTTATGATAAGAACTATGCAAGTATTTTTTATGAATATTGGCGCAGCTTTTTGACAGTAGATAAGTTGGTAGAGAATCTAGGTAGTGTACAAGCGGTCTTCGATTCTTATCATCTATGGGCAAATACAGATAAAACTTTTCCCTTGTTAAATTGGTTTGTTCAGCAGAAATTAATTGAAAAAGAAATATAAAAACTAAAGGAGTAAACAATGTCTAAGAAATTAACATTTTACTGCGTCAGTGGCAGAAACCTCCTTACAGTCGGACTGCTCCACGCTCAGCACTAGAGTGCTTGAGCTAGACGCAGTACTAACTCGTCTTGCCTCGTATGATCGACGAGGCAGACTCGTGTCGCAAGTAATTTATATAAAAAGGAGTAAACAATGTCTAAGAAATTAACATTTCACTGCGTCAGTGGCAGAAACCTCCTTACAGTCAGACTGCCCTACGCTCAGCACTAGAGTGCCTGAGCTAGACGCAGTACTAACTCGTCTTGCCTCGTATAATCGACGAGGCAGACTCGTGTCGCAAGAAATTATTTTTTATTAAGGAGTATTCAATGTCTAAGAAATTAACATTTCAAGAAATTATTTTGACTTTGCAACAATTTTGGAATGACCAAGGTTGTATGCTCATGCAGGCTTATGATAATGAAAAAGGTGCGGGAACGATGAGTCCTTACACTTTCCTTCGTGCTATCGGACCTGAGCCATGGAATGCGGCTTATGTAGAGCCATCACGTCGTCCTGCTGACGGTCGTTACGGGGAAAACCCTAACCGTCTTTACCAACACCACCAATTCCAGGTGGTCATGAAGCCATCTCCATCAAACATCCAAGAACTTTACCTTGAGTCTTTGGAAAAATTGGGAATCAATCCTTTGGAGCACGATATCCGTTTTGTTGAGGACAACTGGGAAAATCCATCTACTGGTTCAGCTGGTCTTGGTTGGGAAGTTTGGCTTGATGGGATGGAAATCACTCAGTTCACTTATTTCCAACAAGTCGGTGGATTGGCAACTGGCCCTGTGACTGCGGAAGTTACCTATGGTTTGGAACGCTTGGCTTCTTACATCCAAGAAGTAGATTCTGTCTATGATATTGAGTGGGCCGATGGTGTAAAATACGGAGAAATCTTTATCCAGCCTGAGTACGAGCATTCAAAATATTCATTTGAAATTTCGGATCAAGAAATGTTGCTGGAAAACTTTGATAAGTTTGAAAAAGAGGCTGGTCGTGCCTTGGAAGAAGGCTTGGTTCACCCTGCCTATGACTATGTTCTCAAATGTTCACACACCTTTAACCTGCTTGATGCGCGTGGTGCCGTATCTGTAACAGAGCGCGCAGGCTATATCGCTCGTATCCGTAACTTGGCCCGAGTTGTAGCCAAAACCTTTGTCGCAGAACGCAAACGCCTAGGTTACCCACTTTTAGATGAAGCAACACGAGTTAAACTCTTAGCAGAAGACGCGGAATAAAGAAAGTGACAAATTACGAAAATGGGCGAACAGTGTGAGCCCTGAACCAGTTGCAGCAGTGATGAAGGTATCCTTAGTGAAACTAAGGATACTAGGCAAAATTGGAGACTTTTGGCTCCAATTTTAGCAATGAAACAACGAAGTTGGTTGCTTGCGTACCAATCACATAAGGCAAACTGGAAAATAAAAAGATATTTTTCGGAGAAAAAACATGACAAAAAACTTATTAGTAGAACTCGGTCTTGAAGAATTACCAGCCTATGTTGTCACACCAAGTGAAAAACAACTAGGCGAAAAAATGGCAGCCTTTCTCAAGGAAAACCGCTTGTCTTTTGAAGCTATTCAGACCTTCTCAACACCACGTCGTTTGGCTGTTCGTTTAACTGGTCTTGCAGACAAACAGTCTGATTTGACAGAAGATTTTAAGGGGCCAGCAAAGAAAATTGCATTGGATAGTGATGGAAACTTCACCAAAGCAGCTCAAGGATTTGTCCGTGGGAAAGGCTTGACTGTTGAAGATATCGAATTCCGTGAAATCAAGGGTGAAGAATATGTCTATGTTACCAAGGAAGAAATTGGTCAAGCAGTTGAAGCCATTGTTCCTGGTGTTGTAGATGTCTTGAAGTCCTTGACTTTCCCTGTCAGCATGCACTGGGCTAACAACACCTTTGAATACATCCGCCCTGTTCACACTTTAACTGTTCTTTTAGATGAAGAAGAGTTTGATTTGGATTTCCTTGATATCAAGGGAGGGCGTGTGAGCCGTGGCCATCGTTTCTTGGGACAAGAAACTAAGATTCAGTCAGCATTGAGCTATGAAGAAGACCTTCGTGCACAGTATGTAATTGCAGATCCACGTGAACGTGAGCAAATGATTGTTGACCAAATCAAGACAATCGAAGCTGAGCGTGGTGTAGGTATAGAGATTGACGCTGATTTGCTGAATGAAGTCTTGAACTTGGTTGAATACCCAACTGCCTTTATGGGAAGTTTTGATGCTAAATATCTTGAAGTTCCAGAAGAAGTTTTGGTGACTTCAATGAAGGAACACCAACGTTACTTTGTTGTCCGTGATCAAGACGGTAAACTATTGCCAAACTTCATTTCTGTTCGTAATGGAAATGCAGAGCATTTGGAAAATGTTATCAAAGGAAATGAAAAAGTCTTGGTCGCTCGCTTAGAAGATGGTGAATTCTTCTGGCGTGAAGATCAAAAATTGGTCATTTCAGATCTTGTTGAAAAATTAAACAATGTGACCTTCCATGAGAAGATTGGTTCCCTTCGTGAACACATGATTCGTACGGGTCAGATTGCTATTCTCTTGGCAGAAAAAGCAGGCTTGTCAGCGGATGAAACAGTTGACCTAGCCCGTGCAGCAGCAATTTACAAGTTTGACTTGTTGACAGGTATGGTTGGTGAATTTGACGAGCTCCAAGGAATTATGGGTGAGAAATATGCCCTTCTTGCTGGTGAAACTCCAGCAGTGGCAACTGCTATTCGTGAACACTACATGCCTACATCAGCTGAAGGAGAACTTCCAGAGAGCAAGGTTGGTGCAGTGCTTGCTATTGCAGATAAATTGGATACGATTTTGAGTTTCTTCTCAGTAGGTTTGATTCCATCAGGTTCTAATGACCCTTATGCCCTTCGTCGTGCGACGCAAGGTGTAGTTCGTATATTGGATGCCTTTGGTTGGCACATTGCTATGGACGAGCTGATTGATAGCCTTTATGCTTTAACATTTGACAGCTTGACTTATGAAAATAAGACAGAGGTTATGAACTTTATCAAGGCTCGTGTTGATAAGATGATGGGTTCTACTCCAAAAGACATTAAGGAAGCCGTTCTTGCAGGATCAAACTTTGTTGTGGCAGATATGTTGGAAGCAGCAAGTGCTCTCGTAGAAGCAAGCAAGGAAGAAGACTTCAAACCATCCGTTGAATCACTCTCTCGTGCCTTTAACTTGACTGAGAAGGCAGAAGGAGTAGCCACAGTTGATTCAGCTCTCTTTGAGAATGAAGAAGAGAAAACCTTGGCAGAAGCAGTAGAATCACTCGTTTTGTCAGGGACTGCCAGTCAGCAATTGAAACAGCTCTTTGCTCTTAGCCCAGTCATTGATGCATTCTTTGAGAATACCATGGTTATGGCTGAAAATGAAGCAGTCCGTCAAAATCGTTTGGCAATCTTGTCTCAATTAACCAAGAAAGCAGCTAAACTTGCACGTTTTAACCAAATCAATACCAAATAAAATCTGTTAAACGGATTAAATCTTATCATAAAGGAGAGAAACATGGATCCTAAAAAAATTGATCGTATCAATGAGCTTGCCAAAAAGAAAAAAGCAGAAGGCTTGACATCAGAAGAAAAAGTGGAACAAGCTAAACTACGTGAGGAGTACATTGAAGGTTATCGTCGCTCTGTTCGTCACCACATTGAGGGAATCAAAATTGTGGACGAAGAAGGTAATGATGTTACACCAGAAAAACTACGTCAGGTACAACGTGAAAAAGGATTACATGGTCGTAGTCTTGATGATCCAAATTCATAATATGTATTCTTTCTTTTTTAAAACTAAATGACTATAACATGAGATTTCCTTTCTCTTTTTACATAATACAATTTTAAAACTCCATTGAAACAGTTGTCTCTATAGAGTAGGAATTCCTGAAGAACAGCTTAGGTGACCTTCTTTATCGATGAGGATGGCTTCGATGCCCTCAAAACTTTCGACTTGCCAGAGGATAGAAGCATGTCTTTCTCCAAAGAGTCGAGTCGTTCAGATTTCGCCATCGACTGATTTATCAGAGATGATTGTTAGACTCGCTAGTTCCGTTTCAACAGGATATCCTGTTTGATTAGACTTCCTGCGAAACAATATATGGTAGAATAGTTCTATGAATTATGAA
>NZ_VMKU01000096.1:0-9821 GCF_013276315.1 Streptococcus sp. 2741
TTCGAGTACAATCACAAAAAAAATCGAATGGACTTGATGTTGGAAAGGCAGATTAAAGAATAATGGAATAGAATTAGTCTCTAGTATATTCGCTTTTATTATTCATTAAAAATTGTAGGGGCAAAAATGAAGATTACTGATGCAAATAATGAAAATATTGACTACATAGAAGAAATGCTATTGGAACACAATAAGAAATGCTTACCTTCATGTCAGGATGAGGACTATAAACAGATTGCTTTTATTGTTGAGAATAATCAAGAGATAGTAGGTGGCATCGTAGCTTATTCGGTTATTTGGAAAATATTATATATTGATACACTTTGGGTTAAAAACACTTATAGACGTCAAGGGATAGCAACTGCATTGTTAAATAATGTTTTAGAAAGTGCCAAAAATTACGGATGTAGTATTGTTCATTTAAGCACCTTTGACTTTCAAGGTTTAGATTTCTACTTAAGTCAAGGTTTTGAAGTTTTTGGAATTCTTAATGACTCTCCAGATGGACATAAAGAATACTTTTTAAGTAAAAGAATAGAGAAATAAAAATGTTTTATAAAAATTCTAGTATTGATTTTACTAATCTAGTTAATGAGAATAATCTTAAGACACCACTGTTAGTATATGATGAAGAACAATTGGATTATACGTTACATAAAGTCAAAAACATTTTTTCCAAATATGATTTTCTAAAATTAAGTTATGCTGTAAAAGCTTCTTATAGTGATTTTTTTCTTAACAAGTTCAGTTCTTTAGGAATGGGATGTGATGTGGCAAGTCGTTATGAATATGATTTGATAAAAGACTATTCTTTTCAGTTCGTAACTACTACTGCTCCATACTATTCTAAAGAAGATATGATATACTTTTCGAACAAAAACATTCTAATCGATTTTAACTCTTTAGACCAGATTAAACAGTTTGTTTCAATCGGTATTTCACAGGAAATAGGTCTTCGTATTAGAGTTAGTTTCCCAAAGTGGGGTGACAGAAATTTAGGAACTTACGGAGAGGAAAGTAGATTTGGAATAGAATTGAATCAAGAAATTATTGATTATATATCAGATAATGGTTTAGTCATAAAGAGATTACATACTCATACTGGTCAAATGACCCCAGAATTGTTCATTTATAAAGTTCAATATTTGTTAGAAATTTGTAAATTCTTTGATACTATTGATACAATTAATTTAGGTGGAGGTCTGTTACATCTCTTAGAAGATAGTGAGCGAACAATAGCAGCTCTTAATCGAATAGATGAACTGCTATCAACTTTCTATGAGGAAAATCAACGGAGAATAAATATTATTATTGAACCTGGTGGTGCTATTACTCTTCCATTTGGTTATTTAGTTACTAAAGTTATATCAAAGCAAATTTTAGGAAACAGTACAATTGTAACAGTAGATTCATCAGCTTGGAATTTTTTGCCGTGGAATATTTATAAGGTTGAGAACGTGAGCATAGGTTCGGAGTCCAGTAGTGATGGTATAGAAGAAAAAGTAAAAATTGCTGGGTGTACTCTTTTTGAAGGTGATTATTTTGGAGTTTTTGATGGTAAGATAAAATTACATAGTTTTCCCTCAATTTCAGTTGGAGATTTGCTAGTTGTCTATGCTTCTGGAGGTTATAGTTTTACAAATTCTAGGAGGTTTAATGGTATTAGACTTCCTATAGAATATATTTATAGAAATAAAAGGAGGTGAAAACAATGAAACTTGAGGCTTTAAACAAAGAATTGTCTGCTTTAACAAAGAAATCAAAAAACACTTTTGATATCAAATCTGAAGCAGATAACAAAGGGAATCATAATATTAAAAATCCCTTTGGTTTAGATTTAAAACTCTTGGGAGGAAGTAGACCAAGATATATTTGATATACCAATACATATTACTAGTTAAACAATTGTGTATATGTGTATATGTTTTATGCAAAAACTCCTATTTTACATTAGAAAGTATAAATAGGAGTTTTTATTCTAATATTATTTATTATATTTATATTATTAGTGGGAGAGTTTTATGAAATGGATTGTTAATCCTAGTTTTGCTTTTTTTAATAGTGATAAGACTGGCTATATTTTTAATATTCCTAATAATAAAATTACAGAGTGTACAGTGGAGTTTATAGAATTTATCAGAGATTTACATAAAATTGAATTTACTTATGAGGATTTTTGTCTGAAAATAGGTTGCGAGAAGGAAGAAGGTAAGAAGGTATTCAAGAAACTTTGCGATGAATCTGTTTTAATATCATATAAATATAAAATAGATAAATTTCAAAATACAATGTTTAATGTGAAATTTATAGAGTTAGCAAGTTTTTTAACGATGGGGTATAAAGAGAAAATAGTTTTTCTGGGCTTTCCATATGATCAGTCAGTTACCAATAGAGCTGGTTGTAAATTTGCTAGTAAAGGATTACGAGAAATTAGTAGAATAATATATGATAGAGAATATTCTCTACTTTCCTACAATGAGGATATATCAGATATTAGTGATTTTATATATGATATTGGAGATATTAAGGGAATAATATTCGATAGAAATGGTCCGGAGTTTTCTTTTTTAACAAATATAATATTTTCCTTAGTATGTACATCAAATTTCCCAATTGTATTAGGTGGAGATCATTCTATTAGCTTTTCTACAATAAATGGAGCAAGCTTAAAAGGTGAAATCGGGGTTATCCATATTGATGCACACGATGATTATTTTGAATTTAATTTAAATAATTGGTCTCATGAGATGCATCATGGAAATTATCTGGGTGGGTTTGCTAATAACGATGCAGTTAAGAAAATATATTGTATTGGTATTCGTTCCCTAACTCCTTATCTGATAAGTAATGACAAAGTAAAAATTTATCCAAGAAAATCAATTTTTGAAACATTTCAGCTGGATAAGAACTTAAAGTATTATATTACTTTCGATGTTGATGTTATAGATCCATTATTGATAGGAGGTGTTGGAACACCAGTACCATTTGGATTCTCACTGGATCAAATTAGGGAACTTCTTATTAGATTAATACAAGAGTTTGAAATTGTTGGAATGGATGTCGTTGAATTTATTCCCGATAAAAAGGAAGAGATATTAACAATTTGTTCATTGATTTTTGAATGTGTTGTTCAACAGATAAGGAGAAATCAAAATGATTAGTGAAACAGACAAAATATTAGAAATTTTGAAAGGTAGTGAGCAAGTTGTGAGTGGTTACTTTCAGTCACAATTGGAGATTGTAAGAAAAAGAATTATAGAGAATGCTAGTTGTTTCTTATCAGAATTGAAATCTCCTATAACTGGAAAAACATATACTCTTGATGGGGAAACGATTAGTTTTTCCTATGAGAGAAATATCTCTCACCGTGTATTAGAGAGAAGATTTGATTTGAGTATCGATAGTGACTTTTATCATAAAACAATATTTTTTAATTCTGGTATTTCAGCAATTTATAATGTGATTATTTCTTTGAAAAGAATTTTACGGAAAGAAAAATTAAATATTCTAACTCAATCATCCTATTTTGAAACTGGAATGATAAATAGCATCTTAATGAATTCTATATCAACTTTGGATAGTAATACTGATGTTGAATTTGATGTTATATTTATCGAAAGTATCGATTACAATAATTTATGCTATTGTAGTTTAATTGAACTTATTCAGAGCAGAGAAATAAGCTTTTCTGACAATCAGATAACATTTATTATTGTAGATACTACTTTATATAAAGATAAGAATGAAGTAGAAAATGCGTTTGGAAAAATTTTTCCAACTAATGTGATTTTAATTGAAGTTGAATCGCTTATAAAATTTTATCAATTGGGTTTAGAACTTTCAAATGTTGGAGCGGTTACAATCTATTCACATTATAGTATATGTGAAATAGTTGATGACTTAGCAGTTTATTTAAAGAAGGTAAGAAATATCAGTGGTTCAAATCTTAATCTTTATGAAATAGCACTTTTATCAAATGAACTGATGTTAAATCATGACCTAGTTGATGTTTATCGTACTAGAATATACAAAAACGCACGTAAATTTTATGATATTTTAAGTAAAGAAAAATCAAATTTTAAATTTATTTATCCTGAAAAGAATAAAGGTGAGTCACCTTTTATCATTATGAAAAATGAAAGTTACACTATTGATGACTATCTGTTATACTGTTCTTTATTAAAAATAATAGTTGAAGAAGAAGAGGTGGATGTTATAATGGGTTCCAGTTTTGGGTTTAACCATACTCGATATGAACTCATAATTACTGATAGAGTGAAGGGAGAAGCGTTTATAAAGTTGTCAATTGGTGCATTTGATGAAAACAGTCAAATTGAATTTGCATCTTTAATCAATCGATTAAATTCTGATTCAAAAATAAAACAAGAATTTAAGAGATATGGACAGATCGAACTATTGAGGCTAGATGATACTGATTAAAAAAATAATAAATATTTTAAAGTTTACTACAATAAAAAAAATACTTTTGATTGAATTCTTAACGCTCGCATTAGATATACTAGAAGTGACCAGACCGTTTTTTATGGGAAAATCGATCGATGATATTCTGAGGAGTGATATCAATACCGTTGCAATAAAGCTTGTATTCTACACAATAACAATTCTATTATCGAGTTTTCTGGATTATTATCAAGCTATAATAATGACCAAAACTAATTTTGAAATAGAATTAGGTTGCTCTCGTAGTTTTATACAACGTTTCTTAGGAGAGAAGTCCAATTTATATTCAAAAATAAATGAGATAGTCTTGGGTGACATTGCTGAAGTATCCAAGATTGCAGTACAGGTTATTGATATCATAATATTTAATTCGGTATCGGCAATTTTAGTAATTTATTTTTGTCTTAGAATACATTACAGTCTCACTGTAATTATAATTGTATCTCTTCCGTTTTTATATTGTATCAATAATTTGTTAGGACAGAGAATTGAGAGTATGAATACTATTCACAAAAATTCTATAGATGAATTGAATGAAGAGTTCACATATTTAAAAACAGGTATACCTGTTGTAAAAAGCCTAAATGCTACTGAATATTTAGAACAAAAAATTAACAAATTTGTAACTAACGTCAATAAATTAAAATTCCGCATTTCTTATTATTTCGTTGTAAAAAATACAGTATTAGAAATATCGAATTATTTAGTATATTTAGCAATTTTGATTATTGGCATTGTATTAATTCATAACCAAAAAATAACAATAGGGCAATTTATAGCTTTTAACTCATACTCTGCTATATTGACAAAAAACTTTAATAGCTTAACAGAGGTTATGTATATCAGTAGAGAATTTAGAGTTTCGTATGATAGAATTTTTGATTCAAATAATATGAGATACTCTCAAGTTAATTATGTAAATTCTAAAGATTATTCAATCGCTCTAAATAATGTTAGTTTTAAAATTGGAAATATCAAAATTTTAAAATCAATATCGTATAATTTCCCTAAAACAGGTTTGATATTCATAGTTGGAGAAAGTGGCTCAGGCAAAACGTCCCTTTTAAAAGCTATGGACGGTTTAATTCCTGAAATTACAGGCACTGTTAGTGTAAGTACTTCTAATTCAAATATACTCTATTTACCACAAACTCCTGTAATTTTTAAAGATTCTATTTATAACAATATTGTTTTAGGAAAAGTGATAGAGGAGATTGAATTTTTAGAAGTTGTTAAACAATTAAAAATACAATATTTACTCAGAAAGGATAATCTAAAGAATCCTGACTCATTAGATCAAACGCTCTCTGGTGGCGAAAAACAACGTATTTCCTTCGCACGTGCAATACTAGCAAATCCTGACATTCTTCTCTTAGATGAATTTGATTCAGCTTTAGACAATGAGAATTCTGAGCAGTTACATAAAATTATTAGAGAGTTATCCAAGGAAAAATTGATTTTATTAGCTACACATGATATGAGCAGAATTGATAGCCAAGATCAATGCATATTAATTGAAAATGGAAGAATTAAGGAGGTTGCTTTTTTTGAGGATGTAGGGATATAAGTTATTTTTCAATTTTCTCTTTATTTAGTACTTTTGTAAAATTTATATTTATTTTATTTTCAATTATGATTTACACTGAGTATAAAGAAACTATATTCAGATTCATATCAAGATTTTTATTGGGTGTTAAGGAGGTAGATAGTTCAATTGTAAATGGTAGATATTTCCAAGCAAGCTATAAATTTTTTCAAAAAAATGGAGCATAGATAGGAATCGTTACTATTATGTACATGGTAAATCAATTATTAAAAACTATGGAAAAAATAAGAGTGATGTTTACCATATTACGGAAGATGGAATTGAGTCGAAAAAGGGCCTTAGAAAAAATATTGTTGTTTCAAAAGATAGTTTGAGGATTGATTCTAATTATTTTATTCTAGAAAACTCTGAATCTTTTAACACTATTATGCAGGAAACTAAATATGCTGGGTATAGAATTTTGAATAAAGTTGACCATTCTATCTGGATTCTCCCTATTATTTTGCTAGGTTTATTTATTGTCGTTAGTATTCAAATAGATAATAATATGAAAACCAGTTACAGAGGAGATTACTATGCTTTAATATTGAATAGTGATCGAACTATTAAACAAGTAAATGAAAATGATAAACTTTCTTTTCAAAATCAGGAAATAATTGTGGGTAATAAACGTTATCGTTACGATAATGTTAGCATTACAGTGAGAAATATGGATGATGTAAATATAGGTGAGATCAATACATCATCAAAAATAATTGTTATGAAAGATGGGGATACTAAATACTATATTTTGAAAGATTCTGCTATATATAATCAATACAAAAAATGAACTTTGAGCCACAAGGCTCTTTTTTTATTTCTTCTTTTTCATGTGATAACTTCTCCAAGTTTCTTCCGATATACTTTTCTCAACTTGTAAAAATCTATGTTAGATTTTCTCTGGGGGGTGTGGGGGCGGAGCCACCAAGTTATCTTATCGTTGGCTGTCAAAACTAGAAGGTTTTGATAGGTTGGCGATATGATTTTTGGGATATTGTGGACACAATATCTGAGCTCGCAAAGACCGAACAAGGAGAGACTGAGGTCTTTAGGAATCGTACTGACAATGTGAGGCAGCCTTACATTGTCAGACAAGTATAATGTTGAAAGGATGGTAAGATGGGACAAGAAATTAAGTCAATCCGAAAGCAATTTAGAATCACGAGACAAGAAGAAAAACAGATAAAAGAAATGATGAGGGAACAAAAAGTGGATAGTTTCTCAGAATTTCTTCGTCAAAATTTATTGAAAAAGAATTATCAGGATAGAATTTTTGAAAGTTGGTTCTCCCTTTGGCAGTCTCAAAAGTTTGAACAGATTAGTCGAGATGTGTATGAAGTTCTGGTTGTCGCAAGAGAAAATCATCAAGTGACTCAAGAGCACGTCTCAATCTTATTGACTTGCGTTCAAGAATTGATTGCAGAAGTGAATCAAGTACAGCCACTCAGTCGTGAGTTTCGTGAAAAATATATGGGTTAGGAGGATGTAATGGTTTATCGCTATCGTACCAATCTCAAAAAAGTATTTCTAACTGATCCAGAATTACACCAATTGAATGAACGGATTTCTAAGAGCAATTGTCAAAATTTTTCAGTCTATGCCAGAAAAGTTTTGCTTAATCCCAATATGTCATTTGTCACGATTAACACTGATACTTATGACCAGTTAGTTTTTGAATTGAGACGGATTGGAAATAACATCAATCAAATTGCGCGTGCGATTAATCAAAGCCATCTGATTTCTCAGGACCAATTACAAGAATTGAGTAAAGGAGTCGGAGAATTAATTAAGGAAGTGGACAAAGAATTTCAAGTGGAGGTGAAAAGACTGAAGGAGTTTCATGGTAGTTACTAAACACTTTGCGACGCACGGAAAAAAATATCGTAGGCGTTTGATTAAATATATCCTCAATCCAGATAAAACAGATAATCTAAAATTAGTATCTGATTTTGGCATGAGTAATTACTTAGATTTTCCTAGCCATGCAGAAATGGTAGAAATGTACAATGTTAACTTTACTAATAACGACAAGTTGTACGAGTCCAGAAATGACCGACAAGAAAAACACTAACAAACTATTCATGCTCATCACCTCATTCAATCATTTTCTCCTGAAGATAATCTGACACCTGAAGAAATTAACCGCATTGGTTATGAGACCATGATGGAATTGACAGGAGGTCGTTTTAAGTTCATCGTAGCAACTCACACAGACAAAGATCATGTTCATAATCACATCCTAATCAACGCTATTGACCGCAATTCAGATAAAAAGTTGATATGGAACTATGCCTTGGAACGAAACCTCCGTATGATTTCAGACCGTATTTCTAAAATGGCTGGTGCAAAAATTATTGAGAAACGTTATTCCTATCGAGATTATAAAAAATATAAGGAATCTAGTCATAAATTTGAATTGAAACAACGTCTTTATTTTTTGCTTCAGCATCTAAATCGTTTGATGATTTTTTAGAGAAAGCAAAGCAGTTGCATGTTCAGATTGATTTTAGTCAAAAGCATAGTCGATTCATGATGACGAATCGAGCAATGACAAAACCAATTCGAGGACGCCAACTCAGCAAACGAGATCTATATGATGAAGAATTTTTTAGAACGCATTTTGCTAAGCAAGAGATTGAAAGTCGTTTAGAATTTTTGTTGAACCGTGTCAATTCTTTAGAAGAGTTAATAACAAAAGCAAAAGAATTGAATCTAACCATTGATTTAAAACAAAAAAATGTAACTTTTATCCTGGAAGAAGATAATCAAAAGATAAGTTTGGGTCATAAAAAAATAAGTGATAAGAAATTATATGATGTCAAATTTTTTCAAGATTATTTTAAAAATAAGGAAGTCGTTGCTTCAGAAGGATTAGAGAATTTACAGGAACAGTACCATGCTTTCCAAGAAGAACGAGATAAGGATAAAGTATCCACTGAAGAGATTGAGGAAGCCTTTGAGACATTTAAGGAAAAACGAGATGCCGTTCACGAATTTGAAGTGGAACTTGCAGAGCATCAAATAGAGAAGGTAGTTGATGAGGGCGTCTATATCAAGGTGGCTTTCGGTGTCAAACAGAGCAGTCTTATTTTCATTCCTAATTATCAGCTAGATATTATTGAAGAAGACAATCAGAAAAAATATAAAGTCTATATCCGAGAGACAACCTCATACTTTGTATATAACAAAGAACATTCGGATAAAAATCAGTATGTCAAAGGACGAACATTGATAAGACAGCTAACCAACGATAGTCGAGTAATACCATACAGAAGACCTACAGTTAAGAGTCTACAGGAAAAGATTACTGAGATTAACCTCTTCATTGAATTAACTGAAGCAGATAAGAAATACCAAGACATTAAAGACGAGTTAGTAAAAGAAATAGCAGAGATAGATATAAAACTAAATCAAATTAATGAAAAAATCGCCAACTTAAATAAGATGGCGGAAGTGCTTATCAATTTAAAGAGTGAGGATGTGAGCAGTCGAAAGCTTGCAAGATATGACTTTTCAAAATTAAATTTGCCAGAATCAACATCTCTAGAACAAATCAATTCGGAATTTTTGAGATTACAAAAAGAGTTAACTACCTTTCTTGAGGAATATGAGAATATTATAAAAAGATTGGAAATATTTGTGAAGGTACTAAATAGAAAAGAGTTAAAGTGGAGAAACGGTCATGATGGAGAACTTAATGAATATGAAATAATTGATTAAGTTCTTTATATTTAACGTTTCAGAAAAACTATAATGTCAAGATTAACTAAACAGT
>NZ_VMKU01000097.1:0-1654 GCF_013276315.1 Streptococcus sp. 2741
AACCAAAATCAGAAGCACCGGTAGCTACAAGACCAACCACGGAAGATCCAGTAACACCGAAAGGGGAAGCACCGGCTGTACCACAAAAGGAGGTGCAGACTGTATTTAAATCGGAAGTGAGTCAAGCATCTGCTGGCAATGTTTTGGTGGGAATCAAAGGAGAATTTTTAACACCAGATCAACAAGCTATCTTAGATTCTCTTAATAAGATTCGTAAAGAGGCTTTTGAGGAGAAATTAGTAGATAAGTATGTTCCGATTAAGTGGTCAACACAACTGGAAAAAACGGCTCTTATGAGAGCTGCTGAGTCTTCTATTACGAATGCCCATGCTCGTCTCTCTGACAAAAATATTTGGACAGCTTTTCCGACTGGTACTAGAACATTTGGAGAAAACTTGGCGTGGAATTATAAAGGATTTGCAGAGGCGATTAAGCAATGGTACTCAGAAAAAGCCGATTATATTAAAAAATCAAAGGGTGAGACAGTTGCAGGTCAAACTGGTCATTATAAATCATTGATAAATCCTCTATATACTTATACAGGTCTTGGTGCATTTAATAACCCTCGTCATGAACATCACTGGATTACTGTTGCACAAATTTTAGGAGATAAGGTCGACTCGGAGGCTTTAGTTGGACAGTATGGGCCAGCAATTCAAGAAGCAGAGGTGACAGAATCTCAACTTTCCTCATTTAAAACAAAAGCTGATATTGTCGAAAACACATCTGATAGAAGAGACAAACAGTAAAGAGGTTAATTCACAGGAAGCGTCTTCAGAAACAAGAGATGTAACATCGCACGGTAACGGAGCAACAGAGGAAGCAAAGACTGTAGAATCTACGGAAAGCACAGAGAAAAGCCAAGTAGAACCAGCTGAAAACACATCAGCTACAGATATGGCAGAAACAGGAAAAACATCTGTAGCTCCATCATCAGACTCAGAAAAAGTATTGACCACCACAGAAGAAACTGGAGAAGCGACTTCGTCTGATTCTAACTTAGTAAATTCACAAGAAAATAATTCTGAGACACAAGATGGAACAACAAATGCCACATCAGAAGAATCGTCAGAGTCAAAAGAAGCATCAGTTACCTCTGAAAGTGAGTCAACAGACACACAACCATCTGTAGAAGTAGGAACAGAAGAAACACTAGCTCCAAAAGACGCAGGAACAACAGTAGAAGCTGAAGAAGTTGTAACACCAGCTCCTCAAAAGGTCAAAGTCAATGTTTTTTATAACTTTGATAAAATGAAAGATATTGCAGGTTTTCTAGGAGATATCAATGGAACTCCTCTTGAAATCGCGGAAGGTTCAACAGATGATGAAGTAAAAGTGGCAGTCAAGAACCAAGTTGATGCTAAGAAAGAAGAGTTGGGCAAACGTGGCTATACTTTAAAAGAGGACTATGTCTATCAAGCTAATGGGAAAGATTATAACTACGTTGTAACATTTTCAAAAGCAGCTAAATAATTTTCATTCTATAGAGAGTGAAATGCAAGCAGAGAGAGCGATAGGCTCTCTTTGTTTTATCGAGTGGTCAGTTGCTTACAGACAAAAGGCCAGTAAGAGATTATAATAGAAAATAGAGTAGGTATTTATACTCTTCGAAAATCTCTTCAAACCACGTCAGCGTCGCCTTACCGTATGTATG
>NZ_VMKU01000098.1:0-710 GCF_013276315.1 Streptococcus sp. 2741
TCTAGCTTCCATTTATTTTTCCAAGTATAATCTAATTGTTCAGGTTAGATAAAGGAGGAAAAATAAATGGCTAAAACCAGTTACAGTTTATCACATACTAAATGGATGTGCAAATATCATATAGTTTTTACACCTAAGTATCGCCGTAAGGCGATATATTACAAAGTCAGGTCGGATTTGATAGATATTATTAAACATCTATGCGGTTGTCGTGGCGTGGAGATTATCGAAGGTCATATGATGCCAGACCATGTACACCTGCTTGTACTGATACCTCCCAAACTTTCGATTTCCGATTTTATGGGGTATCTCAAGAGCAAAAGTGCATTGATGATATTTGATAAGCACGCTAATTTAAAATATAAGTATGGAAATCGAAAGTTCTGGGCTAGGGGATACTATGTAAGTACCGTTGGACTAAACGAAAAGACCGTAGCTAAATATATTCGCGAGCAGGAAAAGAATGACATTGCACTCGATAAGCTGAGTGTAAAAGAATATGAAGATCCGTTTTCTGATGGCGGATTTAGAACAAGGTAAAAGCCCGTTGTGACGGGCATTAGTCAAGTAATATAGCACGACCTGAACGAAGTTCAGCGAGCGTCTTTAGACGCCGCTGGAGAGAAACGGCTTATAGCCGATGTACAAGCCACCCGTTTTCACGGGTGGTTATGACTTACACTCAATGAAAATCAAAGAGCAAACTAGGA
>NZ_VMKU01000099.1:0-5522 GCF_013276315.1 Streptococcus sp. 2741
ACAGTGTTTTGAGCAGCTTGCGGCTAGCTTCCTAGTTTGCTATTTGATTTTCATTGAGTATTATTATTTTTTATTCTTTACAGATTCAAAATAGACCTTTATTATTTTTCTAAAAAAGGAAAGCTCTGCGGCCTTCCTTCGTCTTACTTGCGTTTCTTCTTCGCTTTCTTCATTTTGTTAGCCATACGTTTCATGGACTGTTTCATGGCAAATTCACCGATTTTACCTTTGAGTCCGCCACCAAACATTTGGCTCATATCTGGCATTCCTGCTCCTCCGAGAGCTGACAGGTCAGGCATGCCACCTTGTCCCATCATTCCTTCAAGGGCAGACATATCCATTCCTCCCATATTTGGCATATTTTTAGGAAGGTTGTTTGGATTGATCCCCATCTGCTTCATCATCTTGTTCATGTCGCCAGACATAACACCTTGCATGAGCTGTTTAGCCTGGTTAAAGTCTTTGATGAATTTATTAACTTCGACAAAAGTATTTCCAGAACCCGCAGCGATACGACGGCGACGGCTTGGATTTAACAAATCTGGGTTTTCACGTTCTTCAGGTGTCATGGAGGACACAATGGCACGTTTGCGAGCAATCTGGCGTTCATCCACCTTCATGTTTTGAAGGGCTGGATTGTTGGCCATACCTGGAATCATCTTGAGCAAGTCTTCCATCGGCCCCATATTTTGCACCTGATCCAACTGATCAATGAAATCATTGAAATCAAAGGTGTTTTCACGCATCTTCTCAGCCATTTCAAGGGCCTTTTGCTCATCGTATTCTTGAGAAGCTTTCTCAATCAAAGTGAGCATATCCCCCATGCCAAGGATACGGCTAGACATGCGGTCTGGGTGGAAGGTCTCAATGTCCGTAATCTTTTCACCTGTACCAGTGAACTTGATTGGTTTTCCGGTAATGTGACGAACAGATAGAGCAGCACCACCACGAGTATCGCCGTCAATCTTGGTAAGGATAACCCCAGTCACTTCCAACTGATCATTAAACTCACGCGCAACATTGGCTGCTTCTTGACCAATCATGGCATCAACGACGAGCAGAATTTCATTTGGTTGAGCCAGTGCTTTTACGTCACGAAGCTCGTTCATCAAAAGCTCATCAATCTGCAAACGACCCGCAGTATCAATCAAGACATAGTCGTTATGATTAGTTTGTGCTTGCTCCAAACCTTGACGTACAATATCAACAGCTGGAACCTCTGTCCCAAGAGCGAAGACAGGCACATCAATCTGTTGCCCCAAGGTTTTAAGCTGATCAATAGCCGCAGGACGGTAAATATCCGCCGCAATCATCAAAGGACGAGCATTTTCTTCTTTCTTAAGTTTGTTGGCCAATTTACCGGCAAAGGTTGTTTTACCAGCCCCCTGTAAACCAACCATCATGATGATGGTTGGAATCTTAGGTGACTTGATAATCTCAGCTGTATCAGAACCTAAAACGGCTGTCAGTTCCTCATTAACGATTTTAATAATTTGTTGCGCTGGGTTAAGGGTATCAATGACCTCATGCCCGACTGCACGCTCACGAACTTTCTTAATAAAGTCCTTTACAACAGGCAAGGCAACGTCGGCCTCGAGCAAGGCCAAGCGAATTTCTTTGGTTGCCTCTTGGACATCAGATTCAGAGATTTTTCCTTTTTTACGTAGATTTTTAAAGACGTTCTGCAAACGTTCTGTTAAACTTTCAAATGCCATTTTTCTTCCTCTTATTCTCTATTATCAATGCTTGTTAAAATTTCTATCTGCTCTTTCAGAAAGTCATCATTGGGATAGCGCTCCAAAATCTGGTCAAAAATCTGACTGCGGACAATGTAGTCAGAGTACATGTGCAATTTCATCTCATAATCTTCTAGAATCTTTTCTGTCCGCTTGATATTATCATAGACAGCCTGACGACTGACACCAAACTCCTCGGCAATCTCAGCAAGGCTGTAATCATCAGCGTAGTAGAGCTCGATATAATTCATTTGCTTATCTGTCAAAAGCGCCGCATAAAATTCAAAGAGCGCATTCATACGATTGGTTTTTTCAATTTCCATAACTTTTATTATACCAAAAATTAGCCTAATCTACCACACTAGGAAGTCAATACAAGAAGATAGCTAGCAAAATTTGAAAAAATTTGAAAAAAATAAGAGCCTAGCCCCAAGTAATTTCCAATTGATAGCTAGCAAAGGGATGTCCCTCTTGATTTTGTAGTTGATAATCTAGTTCAATCTTTTGTCTATCAACTTGATAATGGCTCGTTTGGATGATAAACTCCTGCATGCCCATAGGTGTAGGAATATAGGCTAAACTATCACTATCCTTTAAAAAGCGCATAATGGTCTTGGGATTGGAAAAACGACTCATCACCAGTTCTTGACCATGAAATTTAATAACTACTTTTTCCTTTTCCTCATTATAGAAAAGCAGGTAGCTATAATCTCCTTTTTTATGCACTTCCACGTCATAAAGCTGGTCAATCACTTCCAACTGCTCATCAAACTGAATCGTATTTCGCATCCGAATCTTCACATCAGGTCCTCTTTCTTGTCTCTTGTCCTACTATTTTACCAAAAACTCTAGCTTTTTGCTATAATGGTCATATGAACGAAAAAGTATTCCGTGACCCAGTTCACAACTACATCCATGTCAATAATCAAATCATCTATGACTTGATCAATACAAAAGAATTTCAACGTTTGCGCCGTATTAAGCAACTGGGAACTTCCAGTTATACCTTCCACGGTGGAGAACACAGTCGCTTCTCCCATTGTCTTGGAGTCTATGAGATTGCTCGTCGCATCACGGAGATTTTTGAAGAAAAATATCCTGAAGAATGGAATCCTGCCGAGTCTCTCTTGACCATGACCGCGGCCCTCCTACATGACCTTGGGCATGGTGCCTACTCCCATACTTTTGAACATCTCTTTGATACAGACCATGAAGCCATTACTCAGGAGATTATTCAAAGTCCTGAGACGGAGATCCACCAAGTCCTACTACAAGTAGCGCCCGATTTTCCAGAAAAGATAGCCAGTGTCATCGACCATACCTATCCTAACAAGCAGGTTGTGCAACTCATTTCCAGCCAAATCGATGCAGACCGCATGGACTATCTCTTGCGCGACTCCTATTTTACAGGAGCATCCTATGGAGAATTTGACCTGACTCGCATCCTCCGAGTCATTCGTCCTGTCGAAAGCGGTATTGCCTTTCAGCGCAATGGCATGCATGCCATCGAAGACTATGTCCTTAGCCGTTACCAGATGTACATGCAGGTTTATTTCCACCCCGCAACACGCGCTATGGAAGTTCTCCTACAGAATCTTCTCAAACGCGCCAAGGAACTCTATCCTGAGGACAAGGATTTCTTTGCCCGAACTTCTCCCCATTTGCTACCTTTCTTTGAAAAAAATGTGACCTTGTCTGACTATCTAGCTCTGGATGATGGTGTGATGAATACCTACTTCCAACTCTGGATGACCAGTCCTGACAAGATTCTTGCAGACCTGTCGCAACGCTTTGTCAACCGCAAGGTCTTTAAATCCATTACTTTTTCACAAGAAGACCAAGACCAATTAGCTAGCATGAGAAAATTGGTTGAGGATATCGGATTTGATCCAGACTACTATACTGCCATTCATAAGAACTTTGACCTCCCTTATGATATCTATCGTCCCGAATCTGAAAACCCACGGACACAGATTGAGATTTTACAAAAAAATGGTCAACTAGCCGAACTCTCTAGCCTGTCTCCTATCGTCCAATCCCTTGCTGGCAGTCGCCACGGAGATAATCGCTTTTATTTTCCAAAAGAAATGTTGGACCAAAACAGCATCTTTGCAAGCATTACCCAGCAATTTTTACACTTGATTGAGAACGATCATTTTACCCCAAATAAAAACTAGAAGAGGAATTTTATGAGTATTAAACTTATCGCCGTCGATATTGACGGAACCCTAGTCAACAGCCAAAAGGAAATCACTCCTGAAGTTTTTTCTGCTATCCAAGATGCCAAAGAAGCTGGTGTCAAAGTCGTGATTGCAACAGGCCGCCCTATCGCAGGCGTTGCCAAACTTCTAGACGACTTGCAGTTGAGAGACGAGGGTGACTATGTTGTGACCTTCAACGGTGCCCTTGTCCAAGAAACTGCTACAGGACATGAGATTATCAGCGAATCCTTGACCTATGAGGATTATCTAGATATGGAATTTCTCAGTCGTAAGCTCGGTGTCCACATGCACGCTATTACTAAAGACGGTATCTATACTGCCAATCGCAATATCGGAACATACACTGTGCACGAATCAACCCTCGTCAACATGCCTATCTTCTACCGCACACCTGAAGAAATGGCTGACAAGGAAATCGTCAAGTGTATGTTCATCGATGAGCCTGAGGTTCTCGATGCTGCAATTGAAAAGATACCAGCAGAATTTTACGAACGCTACTCTATCAACAAGTCTGCTCCTTTCTACCTCGAACTCCTTAAAAAGAATGTAGACAAGGGGTCAGCCATCACTCACCTAGCTGAAAAACTCGGATTGACCAAAAATCAAACCATGGCTATCGGTGACGAAGAAAATGACCGTGCCATGCTGGAAGTCGTTGGGAACCCCGTTGTCATGGAAAATGGAAATCCAGAAATCAAAAAAATCGCCAAATACATCACTAAAACAAATGACGAATCCGGTGTTGCCCATGCCATCCGAACATGGGTACTGTAAGAGGGTATGAATAGACGAAAACCGCTCAGTTGAGCGGTTTTTATAGTAAAATGAAATAGGAATAGGACAAATCAATTTCTAGTAATGTTTTAGAAGTCCAGATACACTATTCTAGTTTCAATCTACTATAGTATCTAATTACATACCCCCTGCTGGAATCGATAAATAGAAAAAACCTTATTTTAAGGCTCTTCCTATACTATTTATCAATAACCCTCTTTTAGAGTATGTCCGTAAGTTTGAATAATTTGTTGTATATCTTTATGCCTTAGTAATCTTGAAACAGCCCATATATCAACACCTTTTGATAATAGACTTCCTGCGAAACAAAATATGGTAGAATAGTTCTATGAATTATGAAGCAAGTAAACAACTAACTGATGCACGATTTAAGCTCCTGGTTGGTGTTCAGCGCACGACTTTTGAAGAGATGTTAGCTGTATTAAAAACAGCTTATCAAGGTAAACACGCAAAAGGGGGACGAAAACTCAAATTAAGCCTAGAAGACCTTCTTATGGCCACTTCAATATGTGCGAGAATATCGAACTTATGAACAAATTGCGGCTGATTTTGGTATCCACGAAAGCAACTTAACCCATCGGAGTCAATGGGTTGAAGTAACTCTTGTTCAAAGTGGTTTTACGATTTCAAGAACTCCTCTCAGTTCTGAGGACACGGTAATGATTGATGCGACGGAAGTAAAAATCAATCGCCTTAAAAAACAATTAGCGAATGATTCTGGTAAAAAGAAATGCCACGCTATGAAGGCTCAAGCGATTGTCACAAGTCA